>CALBHM010000001.1 GCA_937892835.1 uncultured Ruminococcus sp.
AATGATTTGCGCCGTTATCGTCGCCAAGGTGATAGGCTGCGCATTGCCGATTTTGGCAAAGCTTTTGCACCTCGACCCTGCACTCATGGCCGGACCGATGATTACAACCATTGTCGATGCGCTCACTTTGCTCATCTATTTCGGCTTTGCAACACTCTTTATCAACAGCGGACTGCTGATGGGGGCGTAAAACAGAATATCAACGCTTCGTTATCTTCGGATTACGGGGCGTTTTTTCTTGCACTCATCAAAAAAATATTATATAATCAGCATATATTCTATGTTTCAATTAAGGTTCGGGAGATATAGTTATATCGAAAAGAACGGAGAGGGTGATTTTATGAAGCTTTTATATGCCGAGGATGAGGTGAGCATGTCCGAAGCGGTCGTTGATATTCTGACATTTCACAAGTATATAGTCGACGCAGTGTATGACGGTGCGGACGCACTTGCCTATGCCGAATCAGAACAATATGACGGCATAATTCTTGACATCATGATGCCCAAAATGAGCGGTCTTGAGGTGCTTCAAAAGCTTCGTGCCGAGGGGTGCAAAACGCCGATTCTTTTGCTGACGGCAAAGTCCGAGATTGAGGATCAGATTCAGGGGCTTGACCTCGGAGCGGATGATTATCTTCCAAAACCGTTTTCAATGGAGCTGCTTCTCGCAAGGGTACGTGCGCTCCTGCGCCGACGTGAGGAGTTCACGCCGAATGTGCTGAAATGCGGTAATGTCACGCTCGACCAAAAGAACTATGAGCTTTCGGCGAACGGACAAAAATTTGTGCTGCCTAAGCTCGAATTCCGCATGATGGAGCTGATGATGCTCAATAAGGGCATATATCTTTCAACCGAGGATATTCTTTGCAAGGTTTGGGGATATGATACGGATGCCGAATACGGCACGGTTTGGGTTTATATCTCATATCTTCGCAAAAAGCTTGCCGCTCTCGGTGCCGATGTCACAATCACCGCCAAGCGCAACGTGGGCTATACTCTTGAGGTGACGGAAAATGAACCGAAAAAGGAAAAATAGTCTCAGACTTCCGCAGTATGATTATTCATCTGACGGAGCTTATTTTATAACGGTTTGTGTTAAAGGCAGAAAACAACTGCTTTCACGAATCGTAGGGTGCGATGACCACATCGCACCATGGGTTGTACTCACTCCGATTGGTTTAAAGGTTCAAAAATATTTAAGCCAAATAAGAGGAATTGATAAATATGTCATAATGCCAAACCATATACACTTAATAATAATTCAAAATGAATCCGGGTCGATGTGGTCATCGACCCCTACGAATATACCTGATATCATACGTTCGTTCAAGACGTTGGTTACAAAAGAATTAGGGTATTCAATTTGGCAAACAAGTTATTACGATCACATCATAAGAGATGAAGAAGACTATCTTATTAAAGCTCAGTATATAGACGACAACCAGGTAAAATGGCAATACGATAAATATTACAATGAGCCAAAGGAAGTGAAGCAATGATTAAAACCCTTCAAAAAAAATTCATCATAACGGCAATGACGGCTATAACGGTTTTGCTGGTTATTTTGCTCGGTGCTATCAATGTGATAAACATTGTTTCGGTCGGCAGAGAAACGGCACAAACGCTCCATGTTATCTCGGAGAGCGAGGGCGAGTTCGGAAAAATTAAACCACCGACAGACGAACGCAAGCCCGAGCCGCCGCAGGGAAATATGAACGGAAGAAAGAATGAATACGACACATTTATGTCGTCCAATTTCTTTGTCGTTCGCTTTGATTCCGACGGCGAAGCAACAAAATCCGATGTCAGCAGAACCTCGACGGTCAGCGAGACAGAAGCTCAGGAGTTGGCAAAGGAGATTATTGATTCCGAAAAAACGGATGGAAAAACAGGAAAATATCGATTTAAAATAACAACCTCATCAGACGGCGGAACGGTTGCTGTTTTCCTCGACACGTCGAACGAAATGCTGTCGTATCTGCGAGTGCTTGCTCTTTCGGCGACGATAGGTATTGTTTGCTGGGGACTGATGCTTTTGTTTGTCGTTTTACTCTCGAAAAAAGCGATTAAGCCCATTGCCGAAAATATCGAAAAGCAGAAGCAGTTTATCACAAATGCCGGCCATGAAATCAAAACGCCGATTGCGATAATTCAGTCAAACACCGAAGCAATGGAGCTTTACAACGGCGAGAACAAATGGAGCAAAAACATCAAAGCGCAAACGCAACGTCTCGGAGGACTGATGAACGACCTTTTGTTCCTTGCAAGGATGGATGAGAACGCCGGCAAGGTAAATGCTGTTGAATTTCGTGTCGACAGCCTGCTTGAAAAAACGCTTGGCGGCTTTATCCAGTCAGTTGAAAATAAAGACGTTGAGCTTAAAGCAGAAATTAAATCCGATATCATGCTCAATGCCGACCCGACACAAATTGAGCAGCTGTTTTCGATTCTTCTTGATAACGCAGTGAAATATGTTGACAACGGAGGAAGAATTTTCGTTTCTCTTTATGAGAGTGACCGCCATGTGAAGCTTGAATTTTTTAACACATGTGCCGAGCTTCCCGACACAGACCCCGATAAGCTCTTTGACAGATTCTATCGAGGCGACAAGGCTCGGACGCAGAAAAACGGAGGCTACGGAATCGGCCTTTCGGTCGCACGTTCGATTGTTGAAGCAAATCGAGGAACGATAGATGCAGAATTTGCCGATAACGGAGTAAAATTTAAAATCAGATTTAAAAAATAAAAATCGCACCGAGTTGAAAAATTCGGTGCGGTTTTATTTTTAGATAGAATGAAAATACTGATTTGTTCGAGCTTGTTTTTATAAAATTTAATTTATAGCAGAAACTATCTCGGTGCCCCTGTAGGGGAGCTGGCGGCGTAGCCGACTGAGGGGTTTTGTAAAAAGTCTGATGAAATTATATTTAACCTTTCCGACTTCGGTGCAAACCGCTGAAACTGTTTTATTGCACTCAATCCAATTCAATCGTTCTGCCGAGATCAAACGAATAGATTATTGTGCCGTGAATTTTTTTGCCTGTACATTCATGCAGAGCAAATTCGTACATCTTCAGCTGATCCTTATAGCGGCTCTTCAACATTTCTTCGTTCGTTCGGCGATCTGTCTTGTAATCGACTATCACCAATCCGCCGTTTTCTTCAAAGGCGCAGTCGACGTAGCCCTGAACAACGATAATTTCATCAGCAGAATTCTCAGCAATGTCGGGATATATATCGCCGGCACGAACTCCGACGGTGACCTTTTTCTCACGCAGAAGAAGCGGCGAATTTTTAATTCTTGCGGCAATGTCATTCTCAAAGAACTTTTTGAGCTTATCACGCTCAAGTATTTTCGCTTCGTCCTCGGTTAGGTGATGCTCGGCAACCATGCGGTCAATCTGTCCGTCAACATCAAAGCTCTCGGCGGAATAATCGAAAAATTCCATGAATTTATGCGTTGCCGTACCTCTGTTCGCCGGATTCATGCCGCTCTTGCTTAAGAATTGCGGCTTCTCGGCGGCAAAGTATTCGGTTGAAAATTCCGTTGTTTCGAGATCAGAGGGTGCAACCTTAGCCATAACGCATGCGAGCGAGGAATACGGATATTTATACTCGGTTTTGTGTTTAATCTCATCCAAAAGAGCGGAATCGGCGGCAATTTCTTCGTCATCGTCGGTAGACTCGGTCGGTGTGCCGATTTTGTTTATCAATTCAAAATGCATGTGCTCTGTCGCCGGTAAGGTTATCGGTGAATTTTTGCCCCAAAGCGGTGTGGCATCGGGATGACGGATAAATCCGAGCAGGAGCCAGTCTGCCATTGAGCTTTTTGAAAGCAGAGCAAAGGGCATAATGTGCTTATCCGTGCCTACCTCGCCTCTGATTGCGGCAAGCTTCTTTTCGGGGTTGTCGTATCTTGTGACGCAAATCAGTCTTTCCTTTGCTCTTGTCATTGCAACATAGAGAACTCTCAGTTCCTCGGAACGTCCGGAAACTTTTTCAGCTATATCAACTGCTTTTTTCCCGACGGTCGGGAATTTACACTTGCGCTTTGAATCACGTCGTTCAAAGCATATACCCAAATCCGGATGGTAGGAGACAACACTTCTTGCCGCATCACCGTTAAACGGTGCATTGAGGTCGGCAATTATGCACACAGGGAATTCAAGGCCTTTGCTCTTGTGAATTGTCATGATGTGCACAACGTCGGCAGCTTCGGAAACATCTGCGGCGGCTTCGAGGTCGCTGTTTCTGCGCTGAATCCTGTCAATGAAGCGGATAAAGCCCGAAAGCCCACGCTTGCCGGATTCTTCGTATTTCTTTGCATAGTCGACAAGCATGCTGAGGTTTGCTTTACGCTGTGATCCGTTCGGCATAGCGGAAGCGATAGCCTTGCAGCCTGTTTTTTCATACATTTCTTCAAGAAAACGATCGCACGGAAGCGTTGCGCTAAGCATGCGTAGTTCTTCGATTTTTGCAAGAAATGCAAGGCATTTTTCATTGCCGCCGTCCGCCGCTTTTCTTATGCAATGGTAGATCGGCTTTTTGCGTTCGTCAATTCGCATTTGAGCCAGTTCATCTGCAGTGAAGCCGAAAATCGGCGAGAGCAAAATTGCAAGCAACGGAACATCCTGAACGGGATTGTCAGTTACTCTCATCAGGCTGAGCATCGTGCTGATTTCAGGTGAGGTGAAAAATCCCGATTTGCTCTCGATATATGACGGGATAAGATTTTCGGCAAGCACTTTTTCGTATATTTCGGCTTTTCCTCCGCCTGCCGAGCGTAGGAGAATACAAAAATCACGGTATGATGCTTTCCTGTAGCCGTTTTTGTCCTTGACCTTCATGTCGCCGGAAAGAATTTCATGTATTTTATCGGCAATGAACTGCGCTTCACTCTCACGGCCGACCTTTTCTTCCATATCGCCGAGGATATACATTTCGGCTTCGGGAAAGTTGCTTTCTTCATAGTCCGCTGCAGCAACAAGCTGTTCATTTTTATTATAATTGACCGAACCGAGATATGAAGACATTATCTGAGAAAAAAGGAAGTTGACATTCTCCGTAACACCCGAGCGGCTTCTGAAATTGCGGTCAAGTGTGATTTTTGCCGGATAATTATCTCCTTCAAAATCTTTGAGTGCTTTTCTCTTTTGAAGAAAAATTTCGGGCATAGCCTGACGGAAGCGATAGATACTTTGCTTAACGTCGCCGACTGTGAACATATTAGTTTCGTCTTTTGAAACGGCCCAAAACAGAGTGTTTTGCAAATCGTTGACATCCTGATATTCGTCAACGAGGATTTCTTCAAAGCGTTCGGCATAGCTTTCCGCAAGCGGTGTTTTATGTGCTTTACCGTCTTTGTCATAGCTCACCAGTAACTTCAGTGCAAAATGGCAGATGTCTGAAAAATCATAGCTGTTTGCGGCTCTTTTTTCTTCGCTGAGAATTTCACCGTATCTAACAACGGCATCAATGAGCTTTTCGGCAATTGGTTTAAGATAGTTCATGTCATCTTTGTTTTCGCTCTCTGATGCACAAAAAAGAGCAGTAAGCTTTTTCAGCTGATCTGAAAGCACGGCTTTCTGTGCCTTGACCGATTCGGACTGAGCGGAAGAATACTTGTTTGGCAAGCGGCCGAGGCTGCTGACGGAGGCGGAAGAAATGGTACTCCGTATCTCGTCCCATGAGCCATGGGCTATTATTTTTGCAAGCTCTTCAAACATAGCCGTGTTGTTGGCAATTCCGACGCTGTATTTCTCGCCGACAATCGGGTCGGCTATGCCTGCATCATACATTTTTTCGCAAAGCATTAGGCAGTATTCGATAGATTGTGCGGCGTAATCTATAATGATGTTTCCCCATAAATGGTCTTCCAGAGGAACGTCAACATGATATACGCACGAAAGTCCGTAAAGAAATTCCTCCGGTCTTGCAAATGCCATTGAATCGTTATAAAGCTTGCAGATAAGACCGGTCAGTGCGCTGTCGTCTGTGCCGCTCGCCATTATGCCGACAAGCTCGTTAAATTCGGGGGAATTTTCTTCGTAAAGCTCGTCCATAACCCTTGAAACAGCGTCGTCGCACATCAAAGCAAGCTGCGAATTGTCAAGAATACCATAGTCCGGAGAAATGTCAATATCATGAAAATTTTCACGAACAATGTCATTGCAAAAGCTGTCAATCGTGCTGATTTTTGCAAACGGCAGCAGGAGTGCCTGACGCTTGAGCAGGTCGCTGTCGGGGCTCTTGTCAATCTCCGACATGAGTGCTTGGTAGATTCTGTCTTTCATCTGCGCCGTTGCGGCTCTTGTGAAAGTAACGATGAGAAGCCTGTCGGCCGGGCATGGGTTGTCTTCGTCCTTAAGCCTTTCGATAACACGTTGCACCAAAACCGCTGTTTTGCCCGAGCCTGCCGCAGCGGAAACGAGGATTGAGCCATGGCGTGAATCAATCGCTTTTTTCTGTTCTTTTGTCCAATCAGGCATCCTCGTCACCTCCTAATTTCTGCAGGCTTTCAAAATGGTTCGGACTTGCGATTTCTCTTGTCGGCGTGTTCTCGTCAACGTGGCAAACATCCTTATAGTCGCAGTATTTGCAAACGTCGTTGTACGGACTTTGGCTGTTGACTGCGTGCGCCGGCATAACATGAATAACTCCGTTATGGAGATCAACAGCCATTTTTTCAAGAATTTTTTCACATTGCTTCATCAGAAGTTCCATTTGTTTTATTGAAATAAGCGTGCCTCCGTTTGTACCGTCCTTTTTTATTGAAGCAGGAACAAACATTCCGCTTCCGCTGTTATCCATCATGTAAATTACACGGCTGTCGTCGAGAACCATGCCATTCATTTTTGTGCCCTTGAGCTTCTTCTGCTCAATCGACTTTTCGTCCTCATCACGCTCGGTTTCAACAAATGGAGCGTTGACGGGCATGTATAAAATGCCGGCGGGGGTAATGTTTTTGTAACCTCTGAAGCCGTTTTTCCATATAGCGAAAAGGTAAATGAGCATTTGCATATTCAATCCATAGAAAACCTCATTTAGGTCGAATTTCTTTCCGCCCGACTTGTAATCAACAACCCTGACGTAGCTTGTTCCGTTCTGCTCGGCAACATCAACTCGGTCAACCGAGCCTTTCAGCTTCAGCGTTCCACCGTCGGGGAGAGGAATATTGTACGTGTCGACCTCGCCGTCGTTATCTATACTCAGCTCAAATGCAACCGGCACAAAATCGCTGTTTGCAAATTCCGCAACAAGTCTGTCAACAACCTCGCAGACGGTCAGTCCGAGCTGACGGAAGAGGTAATCGAATCTTTCGCCCATTTCCTCTCCGGCAGTCAGATTCTCTTTGAAATATTCCTCGAGAATATCAAAAACGCATTTGTCACGGTCGACTTTTTCCATGGTGCAAAGGGCGTCGCTTCCATATATTGATATAAGCTTTTCGAGTATATAATGTATAGCCGTGCCCTTTTGCATCGGGTCAAGCTCGGCAGTCTTTCTCGGCTGAGCATTCAGACCGTATTTGCAGAAATATTCAAACGGGCACTTGTGATAAACCTCTGTCCTCGAAGCCGACATATACATGTTAAGACCGAAAAGCTTGGTTGCGATTTCTCGGTCGCTGATTTTGATTTCTTCCTTATTTACCCCTCGTTTGAGAGCCGCAAGGCGGTCGGAATAGCCAGGGATGTCTTCAAAATATTCTTCAAGTGTGCTGTACAGAACGTCTTTTCTCTGTGTCAGCTCGGCCATAATATCAAAAGCACCTTCGACACTTTCGATTCGCTCAATATTGTCAATGCCGACGGTATCAATAACGGTAAGCTTTGGGAAAAGCTTCTTCATTTGCGTGACAATTTCAGAGGGAGATACCTGTGAGCCGTTAATGTCCTTGCGAAGATATGTAACATAAAGCCTGTCGGAGGTCGAGCAAAGCGTGTTGTAAGCAATGAAACGCTCCTCCATCATTTTCTCCTCAAAGCTGTCGTCGGTTTTCAGCTCGAATTCGGCAAGCTCACGGCGCTCATTTTCGGAAAAGATTCCGTCCGAATTAGGAATCATCGGGAAAACTCCGTCGTTCATTCCGACGGCGAAAACGATTTTCGGCGCAGAGGTCTTAACTCTGTCCGCACTGCCGATTGTGATTTCGTCAAGACCCTGCGGCAGATTGCCGACGGAATAGGTCGAAATCAGCAAGTCAAAAAGATCCCTGAACCTTGACGGCGTTAGCCTCACTCCTTCAAGTGATTCGGCAATACGGTCGAGCATTTCCATTGTCAGTGACCATATTCTGTCCTGCTCGGCGGCAAGCTCCGGCTGCGAACGCTCATTGAGCTTTATTGCAAGCTTTTTAAGGTTCTCGGCAACGTTCATGTCAATGAGCAGGTAATAAATTGCCTGCGCCGCTTCGAGTGACGTGAAGTCTTTAAGCTTTACCCTGAATTTTTGCAAGGGAGCGACGAGCTTGATTCTCGAATCGTTAATTTCTTTAAGCTCGGCGGCATCCTTCTCAAGCATTTTTTCACCCAGTCCGTTCGGGTGAGCGGTCCATTCGTCGAGCCACTTTTTGCCGTTTATCTGCCACATAAGCGCATAGTTTTCCACCTTAGCGATTTCGTCAATCGTGAGGTCGGTAAGCCCTGTCTTTGCAAGGCGCATGAGCGCATCGGTCGAGAATCCGGATGTGCCGATTTCAATCGCACTCCTGACGAATTCAATCAGCGGCTCGGAGGTTATCGGCTGACGCTTGTCCTCAAAAACAGGCACGCCGTTTTTAATAAGTGCTGAGCGAATCTGCCTTGAATAATTGCTTTCGCTTCGTGAGATAACGGCTATATCACGGCAACGAATATTTTCGGTTCTGATAAGCCGTTTTATTGTACAGGCAACAAACTCACATTCGCTTTCGAAATCTTCGGCGGAGCAAAGTGTGATTTTTTTTGTTTCTTTCTC
>CALBHM010000002.1 GCA_937892835.1 uncultured Ruminococcus sp.
TCCGTCGCTCATGCGACACCTCCCCTTGAATCAACCAAGGGGAGGCTTGGAAAGATTCTGTGACTTTGTTCAATAAGTAGAAATACTTATAGTATACTGCTTTGAAAACATAATGCAGAAGTTTATGTCCTATTAAGCCTCCCCTTAAATGATTTAAGGGGAGGGGGACCGCTTGCGGTGGAAGGGATAAAGATACGGATGAAACGAAGAAATTCATAGGGGACGATCCCACATCGACCCAAGGTAAACTAAAATTATTTTTGCTACACTCAAGGGGAAGCCTCGATGAGTTTGATATATTATTTACCACATTTTTCAGAATAAAAAATTGGAGGGCATAAAGTGAGTACACAGGTTGCAATCGAACTCAGAAACATCACAAAGACCTTTGGCTCCGTTGTTGCCAACAAGGACGTTAATCTTACCGTGAACAAGGGAGAAATCCTTTCAATTCTCGGTGAGAACGGAAGCGGAAAAACAACGCTTATGAACATGATTTCCGGAATCTATTTCCCGGATCACGGTCAGATCTTTGTTGACGGCAAAGAGGTGGTTATCAGATCACCCAAGGACGCCTTTGACCTGAAGATCGGTATGATTCACCAGCATTTCAAGCTTGTTGACGTTTTCTCCGCGACAGAGAATATCGTTCTCGGCTATGATGACGGCAAGTACAATCTTAAAAAGTCAAAAGCAAAGATTCAGGCGATTCTTGATAAATACGGCTTTGAGCTTGACCTCAACAAGAAGATTTATCAGATGTCAGTCTCCGAAAAGCAGACGGTTGAAATCGTCAAGGTGCTTTACAGGGGCGCAGATATCCTCATTCTTGATGAGCCGACGGCTGTTCTTACTCCGCAGGAGACGAAGAAGCTTTTTGACGTTATCAGAAACATGAGAAATGACAACAAGTCGATTATCATAATCACTCATAAGCTCAATGAGGTTATGGAGATTTCCGATAAGGTTGCCGTCCTCCGAAAGGGCGAATATATCGGCACGGTCATGACTGCCGAGACAAACGAGTCCGCCCTGACCGAGATGATGGTCGGCAAGAAGATCGACCTCAATATCGAGAGAACAGAGGTTGCCAATAAGGAGGACAGACTCCTCATTAACAATATGTGCTATGTTAACCGTGAGGGCGTTAAGGTGCTCAATCATGTTTCGTTCACTGCAAAGTCGGGCGAAATCCTTGGTATCGCGGGTATCGCCGGCAGCGGTCAGCGTGAGCTGCTTGAGTCTATCGCAGGCCTTCGTCACCTTACCCACGGCTCAATCATATATAATAATGCTAAAACGGGCAAGCAGGATAATCTCCGTGACAAAACTCCCGTTCAGATCAGAGAGCTTGGCATAAGACTTTCGTTTGTTCCTGAGGACAGACTCGGCATGGGACTTGTCGGCAATATGGATATTGTTGACAACATGATGCTCAGAAGCTACAAGAAGGGCAAAACCGCTTTCCTTGAAAAGAAAGAACCGAGAGACCTTGCAGCAAAAATTATCGATGAGCTTGAGGTCGTAACTCCGAGTGCAAACACTCCCGTTCGTAAGCTTTCGGGCGGTAATGTTCAGAAGGTTCTTGTCGGACGTGAGATTGCGGCTTCTCCGACAGTTCTTATGGCTGCCTATCCTGTTCGAGGACTTGACATCAACTCGTCTTACCTTATTTATAATCTTCTCAATGAGCAGAAGGAAAAAGGCGTTGCCGTTATTTTCGTAGGCGAGGATTTGGACGTTCTTTTGGAGCTTTGCGACAGAATCGTTGTTATCAGCTCGGGTCAGATTTCCGATATCGTTGATGCAAGAACGGCTACTAAGGAACAGCTTGGTATGCTTATGACTAAGACAAAGGGAGGTAACGACGATGAGTAATAATCCTGCAAAGATTCATGAGCCCTTGTTTCATATCGTCAAACGCTCGGCTATGCCGAAATGGCAGAGCTGGCTTGTAAGAATCGGCTCGGTCATTGCCGCACTTATTGTTTGCGGAATCGTTACGGTTCTTCTTACGGGTGAAGACCCGATTCAGGTTTATGTAAAAATGGTCGAGGGTGCAGTCGGTTCGGAAAGACGACTTTGGATGCTCGCACAGAATACGGCGATGCTTCTTTGTGTAGCCCTTGCCGTTACTCCGGCTTTTAAGATGAAATTCTGGAATATCGGCGCAGAGGGACAGGTACTCGCAGGCGGACTTGCAACTGCGGCATGTATGATTTTTCTCGGTGATAAGCTTTCTCCGATTGTTCTTATGATAGTCATGGTGGTTATCAGTGTTGTTGCCGGTGCGGTATGGGGCCTTATCCCTGCATTTTTCAAAGCTATTTGGAACACAAACGAAACGCTGTTTACCCTTATGATGAACTACATTGCAATGTGCATCGTTTCCTATTTTTCATATGAATGGTCCGTTCCTAAAGGCTCGGGTCATATCGGCGTTATCAACGACACGACCGAGGCCGGCTGGCTTCCGGCAATCGGCGGCAAGGCTTATCTTTGCAACATTTTGATCGTTGTTGCCATCACCGTATTCATGTATATTTATCTTAGATACAGCAAGCATGGATATGAAATTTCCGTTGTAGGCGAGAGTGAAAACACCGCCAAGTACATCGGAATCAACGTTAAAAAGGTTATTGTCAGAACGATGATTCTTTCGGGCGCACTCTGCGGTATTGCAGGCTTCCTGCTCGTCAGCGGAACGGACCACACCGTCAACCGTGATACGGCAGGCGGCAGGGGATTCACGGCAATCATGGTTTCGTGGCTTGCTCACTTTGATCCTCTCTATATGATTCTCACATCGCTTCTTCTTGTTTTCCTTGAAAGAGGTGCAGGCGAAATCTCAACGACCTTCGGTCTTAACGAATCATTCTCAGAGATTATCACCGGAATCATCATTTTCTTTATCATCGGCAGTGAATTCTTCCTTAACTATCAGTTGAAATTCCGTGAGAAGGAGGCATCCAAATAATGTTAGTTGCATTTATTCAGCGTGCGGTCGTTCAGGGCATTCCGCTTCTGTTCGGCTCAACCGGTGAAATTCTCACCGAGAAGAGCGGTAACCTCAACCTCGGTACAGCGGGCGTTATGTACGTCGGCGGAATCACTTGCGTTATCGGCGCATTCCTCTACGAGCAGAATGCCACTCAGATGAACACCTTCCTCACAATCCTTATTCCGATCCTTTCGTCGATTCTCGGTTCACTTGTAATGGGACTTATCTATTCGTTCCTCACTGTCACACTCCGTGCGAATCAGAATGTTACGGGTCTTGCACTCACAACATTCGGTGTAGGTTTCGGTAACTTCTTCGGCGGCTCGCTTATCAAGCTTACTAACAGTGATGTTCCGTCAGTAACTCTTACAGCAACAAGCCTTGCGTTCAAGAAGTCGCTTCCCTTTGCTTCAAAGCTCGGCTGGTTTGGAGAGATTTTCCTCTCATACAGCTTCCTTGCGTATGTTGCAGTCGCAATCGCAATTATTGTTTCGATTTATTTCAACCGTACCCGTTCGGGACTTAATCTCCGTGCCGTCGGTGAAAACCCGGCGACGGCAGACGCAGCCGGAATCAACGTTGGCAGATACAAGTACATTTCAATCTGCCTCGGCAGCATCATTGCAGGTTTCGGCGGTCTCTACTATGTTATGGACTATGCCTGCGGCGTATGGTCTAACAACGCATTCGGCGACAGAGGCTGGCTTGCAATCGCACTTGTTATCTTCGCAATCTGGAGACCGAACCTCAGCATCATCGGTTCGATTCTTTTCGGCGGACTTTTCATTGTCCACAACTATATTCCGAACCTCAGCATGAGCGACCAGGAGCTTTTCAAGATGACTCCGTACCTCGTTACGATCATCGTTCTTATAGTTATCAGCATGCTTAAGAAGAGAGAATTCCAGCCGCCGCAGAGTTTGGGACTTTCATACTTCCGAGAAGACCGCTAAGCACTTTCGGGCGTTTATTTCGGCGAATAAGTCATTTTTCTCACCTTGACGTACAGGAGTACGCCTGCGCTGAGAGAAAATGCCTTCTTCATCCGAACTAAACCGCCCGATTCTTTTTATTTATAAAACCTAAAAGTCCTTTTCCTGACTTGACGTATAGAACATACGCCTGCGTCGGGAGAAAGGGCTTTCTTCATCCAAACTAAGCATTCTTTTTTGTTGGAAAACGTGGACTCCGCCTCCGGGGGAGCTGTCAGCGTAGCTTACTGAGGGGTTTTGAAAGCCTGCTGAAAATTTATTGAATTATTTAATCTTTATCCTTACCGGCTCTTCGAGCCACCGTCTCGCTGCGGCTCGGTCACGCTCCGGCTCTGAACGTCCACCGGACGTTCATTCACTACCGTCGCGCCGCTTTGCTACCTTAAAACATTTAAGGGGAGGCTGAACGGGACGTAAATTTCATAATTAAACTTAAAGTCAGCAGAAACTTTTTCAAGCCTCCCCTTGTTGCAAGGGGAGGTGTCGCATGAGCGACGGAGGGGATAAAGACAAGTGTATTATTTAGGTGAATATAAATAAAAAGTCCTTTTTTCCGACTTGACGTATAGAACATACGCTACGTTGTAAAAAAGGGCTTTTTATTATGTTACAAAATTATATTCAGCACAAGCATTGAAATACTTGCCGGAATTCCGAGACAGATGCAGGCGAGAATCGTATACCAATTCACGGCAAGAGTTACCCCTGTCAGCAGGCCGAGGGCATTCACGGCAAGAAGGGCCGCCAGGCCCTGAAATGCAGAAAGAAAAATGCTTTTGAAAAAAGTACCCTTTCTGAACATCGTGATTATCGGAATCAGCAGAACCACGCATATCGCTACGATTAAGGCATATTTCATCTGAAATCATCCTTTGAATCTATTTCACCGCAAAGCCTTTCGAGCTTTGCTTTTTTGATTAGAAAGCTGTATTGTGTTTCAAGCTCCTTCATTCTGTAAATCAGAGCTTCGATAATCAGCGGATCGGTCGCTTCGTTAAAGCGTGCATATGTACCCTGAAGCTGAAGCTTGATGTTTTCGGCTGACTGAGTGAGATCCTTGTCGTAATTATATTTCCTGTCCGTATCTGAAAAAATATCTAAAATCATTTTGCGTCCCTCCGATAAAATCATATTGATAAGACAAGCAAAATATGATAGAATAAATCATAAAATTTACGGAGACGGTGTAATGATTTACGACATAATAATCGTCGGAGCGGGTGCTTCGGGGCTGGCGGCGGCGATAAGTGCAAAGCGAGTCAATCGTAAACTTAATATTGCCGCATTGGATGCGATGCCGAAGGTCGGAAAGAAAATCCTTGCAACCGGCAATGGCAGGTGCAATCTTTCCAATCTCAATGCCAATGTCGACAGCTATACAAATCCCGAATTTGTTTTGGCTGCGTTGAATGAATTTACGCCCGATAGGGTGATTGAAATTTTTCGTTCGATCGGTCTTATGTGCGTTGCCGACGGCGAGGGCAGAGTATACCCGATGAGCAACACGGCGGCATCTGTTCTTGACGCTCTCAGGTCAGAAGCGGAAAGGCTCGGTGTGGAGCTTGTATGTGATAATCACGTTGACCGAATCGAAAAGAAAAACGGTATTTTCACCGTCGGAAAGCTTGTTGCCAAAAAGGTTATTGTATGCACCGGCGGCTGTGCTTCACCGTCGCAGGGCTCGGACGGCAGCGGCTTTGCCCTGCTAAAATCGCTTGGTCACCACATAACCGAGGTGTATCCGGGTCTTGTTCAGCTTACAACTAAGGAGAATACAAAATCGCTCAAAGGTGTGAGGGTAAAGGCAAATGTCAGTCTCCGACAAGGCTCAAAGTCGATTGACAGCACAAAAGGTGAGGTCTTGTTCACCGATTACGGACTTTCCGGAATCTCGATAATGGATATCAGCCGAAGTGTAAAGGGCGGACAGTACACCTGTGTTATTGACACCTTGCCAAGGTGCAAAGCTGACGAGGCGGAAAAATTTTTGCTTTCACTTGATAAGAAAATGCCGATTGAAAATGCACTTTCGGGCATGATGCCCAAAGCACTCGGTCGGTATATTTTGAAAAGATGCGGAGAAAATTCACTTTCTTCGCTCGGCAAAATCGGCAAAGAAAAGATTGCCGAAATTACTCATACAGCAAAAAATCTTGACTTTACAATAACAGGCACTATGGGCTTCAAAAACGCTCAGATAAGTGTCGGCGGTGCGGACGTTAAAGAGTTCAACAATAAAACTATGGAGTCAAAGCTCGTGAAAGGTCTGTTCTGCGCCGGAGAGGTGCTCGATACGGACAGCATTTGCGGCGGCTTCAATCTTCAATGGGCATGGGCAAGCGGTTTGCTGGCAGGCCGATGTGCCGCAATGGGGAAATAATATGAAACGAATAATTTGTTTATTGCTTGCGATGCTGATGCTCAGCTCGTGTACAATTCTCGGTAAATCGCAAAAAAGTAAAAAGCCCTCCGGTAAGGAAATTTCCGCTGTTTGGATATCCTATAACGAGCTTTCTATGAAGGACGAGGACGGCGGTGACGAGGCGTCATTCAGAGAGAAAATCGGAGAAATGTTTGATAACTGCGCTGAGCTTGGCATAAATACTGTCTTTGCGCAGGTCAGACCGTTCTGCGACGCAATGTATCCGTCGGAAATCTTCCCTTGGTCGGCGTATTTGACAGGATATCAGGGCGATCCTGTATATTATGACCCTCTTGAAATCATGGTTGAAGAGGCTCATGAGAGGGGGATGGGACTGCATGCATGGATAAATCCGTTCAGAGTGTCATTTGATACGGATCTCGATAAGCTGAGTAAAAAGAATCCTGCAAAAATTCTTTTGAGCGACGAAAAGACAAAAAATCGGGTCGTTAAGGCCGACGGAGGTCTCTATCTTTGTCCTGCTTCGACAGATAACCACAAGCTGATAATTGACGGCGTGCGTGAAATTATCCAAAACTACAACGTTGACGGAATACATATTGACGATTATTTCTACCCCTCGACCGACGAGAGCGTGGATAAGGTCTACTACGACGATTACAAGAAAAACGGCGGCAAGCTGTTCCATGACAAGTGGCGTCTTGACGTGATCTCATCTTTTGTTTCACAGATGTACACGGCAATTAAGAGCGAAAATACAGACTGCGTTTTCTCAATCAGTCCGGCCGGTAATATTAACAATAACTATGAAGAGGAGTACGCCGACGTTGAACGCTGGTGCTCGGAGCGTGGCTATTGCGACTGGATTATTCCTCAGCTTTACTATGGCTTTGAGGACGAGGTCGTTCCGTTTGACAAGGCTTGTGATAACTGGTCGAAGCTTGACACGATCGGTGCAGTTCGCATGATATACGGAATTGCGGCGTACAAAATCAATGACAGCGACGAGGAGTTTGAAGTCGGAAACGGCATAATAGAAAAAGAAATATCCGCTGCAAAAGCAACGGATAATTACGGCGGTGTGTCGTTTTTCTCTTATTCTGCGCTTGCCAATCCCGATTTCAGTGAGGAATTTAAAAATATCAAATCATCTGTTTTCACCGAAACGACGGCGGAAGAAGAAGGAGAGCAGGGTAGCGGGGATACAGAGTAAGAACCACATAACCGAGAAAAGAGGACAAATCTGACCGAGGACGTTGTATTTTTCCTCGGAATAATCCCAAACCTGCATGTGAAACCCACGGTTGACGATACAGCCGACGATAAATTCGAGAGCCGTGATTATCGCACAGCCTGCCAGACAGCGGACGATAAGACTTTTTGCCCTGATTTTTATGTTCGTGATGTAAATAATCAGCAGTGCAGCTCCGCCCGTGAGTGTCATTGTCCAGTGTGTGAAGCCACGGAAAATCACCTCAATAAGGCTGTAAATTATTCCTCCCGAGGCAAAAACAACAAAATATTCTTTGAACTTATCCATAATATCACCAATATTATGATAACCTCAAAAACAAAAAAGAAGCACCTGATTTTTAGGTGCTTCTTTCCATATGGTATGGAGTTTTTTAAATGAATTTTTTGAATAAAAACAATATAAATGATTTTTATAAAGTCGGTTTGATTATCGTGCGATAAAAGCAAGCGGTATCGGTATCAAATAGGCTTCCTGTTGCGATAAATCTGCATTTCGTAGGGGTCGATGACCACATCGACCCAAGGTTAGAGGGATTTTTTGCTTAGCGTGGGTTTTTCTTCCGAACGCAACTTTTATCAAATTCCCATGGTGCTTCAGCTATTTTAGATAAAGAAAAAAGATTGAAGCAATCGCAACGGTAATCAAAGCCTCTGCGAAAGCACTCAATCTCAATTCCAAGCATGATTGATTATAATGTATAGGTTATAAAATGTCAATACCAACCTGTCATTGGTTGCCGTTGCAAATGTTTTTACACTGTTACTTGTCTCTCTCCTCAAGGCAGTAAACACCTGATTCGAGGACAACGTATTCAAAAAATCCGACCTTGAAATATTTCTTCAGCGGCTCTTTGAACTTCATATAGTCGTTGACCGAATAGTCTTTTAAGCTGATGGTTCTTATCTCGTTTGTAGCTTCATTGCAGACAAAAAGCTTGTCTTTATTCTTGAAAACGGAAATCGGACGTCTGAATGCGACCGATGCGCCGCCGCCGATTCTCAGAAGAACCCTCTTTTCAATCGGGGAAAATTTGACAATAGAGTTTCTATCCGGCACGACGCACCAGAAGCATGTTCCGTCAAGAGCAAGACTCCTGATAGGGCAGTTCTGGTAAACGAGCTTTTCCTGCATCGCAATGTCGCCGTTTGAGTCGAAAATATTCATGTTTCCGTCGTCAAACAGGGTAACAACGCCGTTGCTTTTGAGCACGGCAGAGTCGCAGGCTATGTAGTTACCGAGCTTCTTTGCAATTTCACGGTATTGAAATCCAAATTTCGCCTCGAGATATGTTTTTATTTTAACGGGCAGCGTTCTGTCGCCGTCCTGGTCATATACA
>CALBHM010000003.1 GCA_937892835.1 uncultured Ruminococcus sp.
AGTCTGTGCTTCTTGATACAAATCGGAATAAGTGCAAAGGAAATCTTCTTCTTGATTCCGTTGCCTTTATAATAAAGGAGCTTAACGATGTCCTTGCCCTGGACAGGCTCAATCTTTATGCCTGCTGCGTTTGCAACGTCAATACATTCCTTGATTATATTCTGACAGCAGACTCTTGATTCCTTATTCTCCGCCGCATCTCCGAATGTACCGCCGATTACAGCAGACATGCCCGAAAATGCACTGTTAATAAGGAGCTTTGACCAACGGACGCCCATGAAATTGTCCTCAATCTCAACGGGACACATCTTTTCAAGCAGAGCCTTAACCTGCATGAGTTTTTCGTCCTTTTGACCGTTCATTCTGCCGAGGCCGAACGACATGCTGTCGGGTTCACTCGTAAGCTCGGAAACGCCCTTGCCATGGAGAGTTGCGCCCCATGCGACGGTACAGCCCATTGTTCTGTCCTCACCGACAACCTTGGAGACCGAAAGCTCGGGAAGTCCGTTCTGAAGTGTGCAGACGATACAATCGTCGGTCATGTTCTTCTCAAGATTGCGAAGAATGTTTTCGTTATCAAGCTGCTTTGTGAGCAGGATTATAAGTTCATATTTCTCGGTCATCTGATCGGGAGTGAGTGCATGAACAGGAACGGTCATATTAACTGTGCCAATAATCTTCGCTCCGCCCTTGTTCATTGCGTCAACGTGCTCCTTATTCCTTGTGATAAGGTCAACATCAACGCCCGCCTTTGAAAGATATGCGCCGAGCACCGTACCGAGCGAGCCTGCGCCGTAAATTGCTGTTTTCATTATAATACCCTCATTTATTATGATTTTATATTCTTGCTACGCCCGAATCACGAGCCGCCTGAGCAACAGCCGCCGCAACGGTCTTGCCTACACGGGGGTCGAATGCCTTCGGAATGATGTAATCTGCTGAAAGCTCCTCATCGGAAACAAGGCTTGCGAGTGCCTTGGCCGCCGCAATCTTCATCTCTTCGTTAATGTCGCTTGCACGAACGTCGAGTGCGCCACGGAAAATTCCCGGGAATGCGAGAACGTTATTGATCTGGTTCGGGAAGTCGCTTCTACCTGTTCCGACAACCGCTGCACCTGCTGCCTTGGCAAGGTCGGGCATGATTTCGGGAACAGGGTTAGCCATAGCGAGAACAATCGGGTCCTTAGCCATCGACTTAATCATATCCTCGGTAACAACGCCGGGAGCGGAAACGCCGATAAAGATATCTGCGCCCTTCATCGCATCGACAAGTGAGCCTCTGAGGTGATTCTTGTTTGTGAAGTCTGCGATATCCTGCTTAGCCGGCTTGAGGTCGTCGCCGTCGCAGATTATACCCTTACGGTCGCACATGATGATGTTGCCCATACCCATGCTTGTAAAGAGCTTTGCAATCGCAACACCAGCCGCACCTGCACCGTTGAATACGGCTGTGCAGTCCTCAATCTTCTTGCCGACGAGCTTCAAAGCGTTGATGATACCTGCCGAGCAAATAACGGCCGTGCCGTGCTGATCGTCATGGAAGATAGGAATATCTGCTTTCTCCTTAAGCTTTCTTTCAATCTCGAAACATCTCGGAGCGGCGATATCCTCAAGGTTGATTCCGCCGAAGCTGCCGCAAAGCAGAGCAACTGTGTTTACGAATTCGTCAACGTCCTGTGTTCTGATGCAAAGAGGGAAAGCGTCAACGCCGCCAAACTCCTTGAAAAGAACGCATTTGCCCTCCATAACAGGCATACCTGCCTCGGGGCCTATATTGCCGAGGCCGAGAACAGCCGAGCCGTCGGTGATAACGGCAACGAGATTTGAACGGCGTGTAAGCTCATAGCTCTTGTTGATGTCCTTCTGAATTTCAAGACACGGCTGAGCAACGCCGGGTGTGTAAGCAAGCGAAAGGGCATCCTTGTTGTCAACCTTTGCTCTTGCAACTACTTCTATTTTACCCTTCCACTCATAATGAAGTCTCAGGGATTCCTTTGCATAATCCATTGTAATTGTCCTCCGATTAAATTATTTTATTTCTCCCACGGGAATACATAGTTAAGCTTGAGGTCGTCACGAACCTTGTTCATTTCAGCCTGAACGGATTCATTTATCGGCACGCCGGAATCCTTTCTCTGAAGCCAAACGTTATACTCCTTCTCGCCTGCCGAGAAGATGTGGTCGTGACCCGGTGCTTTCTTGGAAGCACGAACGGAACGAATGATCTCGCCTGCCTTTTTCCTTGTCTGCTCCTCGCCGAGGAAATGGCCTGTATCAATAGCGATGAAGAAATGACCGAGGTGATAAGGTACAAGATTACCGTTTTCGTCCTTGCCGTCAAGCATCTTGCCATAGTTGCCGTCCTGGAGAGCGGCCGAAAGAAGCTCGATAACCATAGCGTAGCCGTAGCCCTTGTATCCACCGAGAGCCTCGCCGATACCGCCGAGAGTCGTCAAAGCGGCTGTGCCGTTACGGATTTTCTTAAGAGCCTCACCTGCGTCACCCTCAACAGGATTGCCGTCGATATCAATAACCGTACCCGGGTGAACAGGCTCGTCGATTCTTGCATAATACTCAATCTTGCCGTTCTGCGTAATTGATGTTGCGCAGTCGATTACAAAGTTGAAGTCCTCATCGGTCGGAATACCGATTGTGAGCGGGTTTGTTCCGAACATGCCCTCAACGCCGAAGGTTGGAGCAACGGACGGACGTGCGTTTGTACCGGTGATGCCGATGCAGCCGGCTTTTGCCGCCATTGAAGCATAGTAGCCTGCTATACCGTAGTGGCAGGAATTACGAACGGCAACCATGCCCATGCCGTATTCCTTAGCCTTTTTTATAGCCATTTCCATCGACTTGTAGCCGATGACCTGACCCATACCGTCATGACCGTCAACAACAGCCGTTGTCGGAGTTTCTTTAACGATTTCAAAATTTGTAACGGGATTCTGAATACCTGCTTCAATTCGGTCAATATAAATCGGCTTGAAACGGTTACAGCCGTGAGATTCAATACCGCGTCTATCCGATTCAAGGATAACGTCAACGACGATCTCGCAGTCCTCAGCCGGAACGCCTACGCCCTTGAACGCATCAACCATAAAATCATGCAGTGTTTTCCAATCGCATACAACTTTGCCCATAATAAAACCTCCTATGTTAAATAAATAATTTATAAATTAAGATTGACTGTTATCAATCAAAATCGTCTTCCTGTGCCCAGTTGCGTGAACGCTCAACGGCACGCTTCCAGTCCTCGCAAAGCTTATCTCTGACCTTCTTATCCATCTTCGGAATAAATACCTTTTCAACCTCACGGTTCTTTTCAATCTCCTCAGGTGTTTTCCACATTCCTACACAGAGACCTGCAAGGTATGCCGCACCGAGAGCCGTTGTTTCAACCGTCTTGGGCCTGTTGACAACTGTTCTGATGAGATCCGCCTGAATCTGCATCATGATGTTGCTGACACTTGCGCCGCCGTCAACTCGAAGCTCTGAAAGAATGATGTTTGAATCCCTTGTCATGGCTCTGAGAAGATCGGTCATTTGGAAGCATATTGACTCAAGAACCGCACGGCAGAAATGTGCTCGGTTAACACCTCTTGTAAGTCCGACGATAGTTCCTCTGGCATACATATCCCAATACGGTGCACCGAGACCCGTGAATGCGGGAACAAGGAACATTCCGTTTGCGTTCTCAACGCTTTCTGCAAGCTCGTCAACACGGGGTGCGGTGTCGACCATATGAAGCTCGTCTCTGAGCCACTTGATAACCGAGCCTGCGTTGAAGGCACTGCCTTCGATTGAATATGTAGTCTTACCGTTGATGCTCCATGCAACGCCGGTAAGAAGATTGTTTTCAGAATGAACTCGCTTTTCGCCCGTGTTCATGAGCAGGAAACAGCCGGTTCCATAGGTGTTCTTCGCCTGACCGGGATTGAAGCAGGCTTGGCCGAACAGTGCCGCCGGCTGGTCACCGATTGCGCCGCAAATCGGAACACCCTCAAGCTCCTCAATACCGATAATTCCGGGAGCGACCGTGCCGTAAACCTTGCTCGATTCAACAGGCTCGGGAAGCATGCACATCGGTATGCCGAGCTTTTCACAAAGGAACTCATCCCACTGAAGCTTATCGACGTCAAAGAGCATTGTTCTTGAAGCATTGGAATAATCGGTAACATGAACCTTGCCGCCTGTTAAATTCCAAATGAGCCATGTTTCAACAGTTCCGAAAAGAAGCTCGCCGTTCTCGGCTCTCTCTCTTGCACCCTCAACATTGTCAAGAATCCATTTGATTTTTGTGCCGGAGAAATAGGCATCGATAAGAAGTCCTGTATGCTCACGGATATAATCGCCGAGGCCTTCCTCCTTAAGGCGCTCGCAGAGCTCGGCTGTACGGCGGCACTGCCAAACAATAGCGTTGTATATCGGCTTGCCGGTCTCCTTATCCCATATAATCGTCGTTTCACGCTGGTTTGTTATACCTATGCCGGCAATTTCCTTAATGTCGAAATCGCCGGAATTGATAACAGTTGAAATTGAGTGCATTTGGCTGTAAAGAATATCCATCGGGTCATGTTCAACCCAGCCCGACTTGGGATAAATCTGTTCAAATTCATTCTGTGCCTTGGAAACAATGCGTCCACGCTTGTCAAATACTATTGCACGGGAGCTTGTTGTTCCCTGGTCAAGTGCTAAAACGTACATAAACTTTTCCTCCTTATATAAATACTTAGCGGTATTAAAACAACATCAAACAAATTGCCTAAAAAAAGAACAGAAAAACAAACTGTTTCGCAAAACAGCCGATTTTCCGTTCATTGAATACGTTTCATATAATAACCGCCGCCTATTTTTTAAGTACAATTATTGTACCTTATTTTTTCTGAAAAGTCAACACTGTTTATCCTCTCAATGTATGAATAAATGTGTATATTCAACAAAAAATTGCCTTTCTCTCACACATTTCCGCCTAGCTGTTTTGGAAGAATTAATTACATGAAATAATCCGGAAAAATCTTTTCTTTGTCACCAACATTCCCTTTTTCCATACAATGTTAGTGTAAGACGAAAGGAGGTCAGAAACATGGGTTGCTGCAATAACTGGATCCTTATTCTCATAATCATCCTCTTATTCTCAGAGTGCGGTTGCGGCTGTGGCTGCGGTTGCGGAAACAACGGTACATCGTTCCTCAACAACAACGGTTGTGGTTGCTGACGTTAGCTGAGAAAGACGCCTGCGGACAGATGCTCGCAGGCGTCACTTTTTTACACTTCACTTATTATTGTTAAATTTTTAATTAGTTCCGTTTCTATTGAATTTGTCGATTTTTCATAGTATAATACAATAGTATAGCTAAGAAAAAGGTGGATTACATTGGAAAACGGTGTAAAAAGGAAGCTTAACAAAAAATCGCTCATTGCAATTATACTTTGTGCCGTCATTGTTTTCGGCATTGTTTCATATGACTTTATAAGCGGCAGAAGCTCCTGCGAAAAGACAAGCGTTGCCATGGGTACAGTCGTAACAGTCAAGCTTTTCGGATTCGGTGCAGATAATGACCTTGATAAGATAGAAACAGAAATCAACGGACTTGAAAATTCTGTTCTCAGCTGGAGGAAGAAAGGCTCCGATGTCTACAGAATTAACGAAGGCTCCGGCACTCAGGTTTCTGTTTCTCCCGACACGGTTAAAATTATTGGACAGTGTATCGACATTTCGGACGATTGCGGCGGAGTTTTTGACATAACAATCGGCAACGTTACGAAGCTTTGGGATTTCGGCGGCGATAATCAGCGTTTGCCCTCCGA
>CALBHM010000004.1 GCA_937892835.1 uncultured Ruminococcus sp.
TATCAGGTTTAAATGCAATTTTCTCGACATTTACTCTTATTGTCGAATTCTTATGCGTTGGATCCATAAGCTCAACGGAATAATTCCATTGATTTTGAACTCTGCTAAACCAATACACAAGGCATATCGGTATGTATCTGCTGCCCTGATAAAAAACATGTTGTTCCATTGCAATATGCTTTTTAAGCTGTATAATGATTTCGTGAATGTTCATCATATATCGCCTTTTATGCTTATAAATAGACCCGGTACATCGGAATAAAACTTTTCCGTAATTTCGCTTGCAACCTGAGCATCGTCTTTCCAGAAGTTTAATTCTGTCATAACGTCTTTAAGAAGCTTAATTAAATTATCGGTATCCGGTTTTGTAGTTTTATACTCTCCGTTGTAATGCTTACCTGTAATCGGGAAGCACCACTTTGTCACAAGCTGCACTGCACCGTGTAAAGGCTCTTCGGGTTTATATTCACCGAGGTAGGCAAGAAACTTTTGTTTTGCGTCCTTAAGCTCTGTCGGCTTATATATTCGGGGTTTACCATTAACAACTCTTATCTTCTTTTCCTGATCTGTTACCGTCGGAATAATCATCGGAACAAAGAAGGCATATTCTTTTATCATAAATTTTTCTCCTTTCAAAAAATCGCTTTTGTCACAGTCAGGGGAAAAAGTTGTGTGTGGCGGCAGCTTAAGCCACCACACTTTTTATCCCCTGTGACTGTCAAGGAACAAACAGTTTATATATACGTAGTATATATAAACTGTTTGTTCCTTCCTACGGAAATTTTCGATAAATAATCGAATTTTTCCCTCACTCGGAAATTTTCGATAAATAATCGAATTTTTCCTTTTTTAGTTTTAAGGGGAAATAAGGAAATTTAATTTTTTCTATCGACTTTTTCCCTCACTCGATTTTACCGACAACACCGTTTTTAATCCAAAAATCCGAGTGTTCCACGACATAATTTCTGACAGATTTTTCACTTTTTCCGAGATATTCGGATAAGTCTTTAAGTGATGATTTACCGTCATTATTACAATACTCAAAAGCTTCTTCAAGAGATGTTTGACGAGCTTTTTTCTTCTCCTGCAAAGACTTTTTCTTACTGAAATTCTTCTGCCAAGGTGAGCCTTTAGAATTCTGAGTATCAATATCTTTGAGAATATCCGAATCGTCTATGACATGTACCGGATACTTAAACCAAAGATTGATAGGATTGAATTTTGGGTATTCTCTGAGCGTTCCTTCAATCCTCCACGCCGTAAAGCTTTCCTGACGCTGTTTGACGCTGTCAATATCTTTCATCATGAGTTTAAAGCTTGTAGGCTTTAGAAGCCCCCTGGCGGCTTCTGTTGCTTTGTCAGCGACAAGCAAATCATCAACGGCAACATGTTCTTTCATATTGAAGCGTGACAGCCAATCTGACACGACTTCACATACTGCCTTGTTGTCTAACTGTTTCTTTATTGCTTCGTCCAAATCAAGCTCTATGAGATCAATCAGCGCATCGGGATCACGGGCGAAAACTCCTGAGCCTGATGCTCTGTCCATTGACTTCTTTTCACCCTGTAAACCTTTTGAGTGGTGGTGACAATAAATAACAGCACAGCCAAGCTCAGTACAAACCTTATCGAACTGATTACAGAATTTTGACATCTGTTCGGCTGAGTTTTCGTCGCCTGTAATGATCTTGTATATCGGATCAATAATGATCGCAATGTAATTCTTTTTAGCTGCTCGGCGAATCATTTTCGGGGCGAGCTTATCCATCGGGATTGACTTACCTCTAAGGTTCCAAATATCACTGTTGCCGATATTTTTGGACTCCCAATAAAGTGAATTATATACGTCTTTAAAGCGGTGCAGACATGAAGCTCTGTCAAGCTCAAGGTTTACATACATAACCTTACCTTGCGTACAATCAAATCCAAGCCACTTCTTGCCCTCTGCAATGGCACAGCACAGTTCAATCAAAGCGAATGATTTTCCTGCCTTTGACGGACCAGCAACAAGCATTTTATGCCCCTGCCGAAGAATACCGTCAATAAGCGGCGGTGCAAGCTCAGGGAGGTTATCCCATACACTTTCAAGCTTTTCCGGATCGGGAAGATCGTCGTCAACGCCCTCAATCCATTCCTGCCATTCAGCCCAGCTTTGTTTACCGATATTGGTTTCAAGTAAATACTGTTTTTGACCTTTGCGTGTCACTCCAGGCATACGGGAAAGTCTTGAAGGATTCTTATTCTGCGAATCAATCGTCAGTCCGTTCTTTTGGCAT
>CALBHM010000005.1 GCA_937892835.1 uncultured Ruminococcus sp.
ATGACGATATCAACCTTTACGGCCGATGTCAAAACATACTTCATGAGTCTTGGCTCGGGTGACGGATACCCATACGAAATCAGTGCAAGCAAGGTTAAAAGTATTACTGTTAACAAATCAAATCTTAATCTTCTGCTTGATGATAAAACAATTTCGTTAACTTCATCGGCTAAGGAGATTATGCCAAAAAGCCATACCTACTCAAATCCCATTATGAAAACAAAGGGTTCAAAGATGATCGTTTTTGATCTCAATTCCGGTAAATTCAGAGTTCAGCGAGGTTCGGATATTGTTGCCGAAAAGACGCTTGATAAAAACATCACCGCGGCAGCGATAGGAGCAAAGGGTAACTATGCCGTTGCGTCATACGGTAAGGACGTTCAATCCGTTCTCAGGGCATATTCTAAGAACGGCAAGGAAAAGTTTACATGGGATTTTAAGAACGAAAGAATTACTGATATTGACCTCTCACCGAACGGAAAATATGTCGCTGTTGCTGCAGTTAAGGCTGAAAACGGCGAGATGTCCTCAAAGCTTTATGTTTTCAACCTCAGTAAGACGGAAAATTATATTTCTTGCTTCGATTATGACGGAACGACGATATTGAGAGTGAATTATATTAAGGGCAACAACATAGTTGCTATTGGCGACAATCTGAAATCGTATATAAAGAATAATACGGATAGGCAGGACGATTTGAAGTTTAACTCCGATAAGCTTCATAATTATTGCATCAGTCAGGATGGGTCAACTGTTCTTGCCCTTTCAAAGTATGGCAGCTCGTCGCTTTCATCACTCACATTTTACAACAACAAAAACAAAGAAAGGTTCACCGTTGATTTTGATAAGGAAATCAGGGGAGTGGATACAGACGGAAAATATGTTGTTGTTCTCTTTGACAGCGAGGTAAAAACATATAATAAGAGAGGCAAACAGATAGGAACGATTTATTTCACAGGCGAACCTAAAAAAGTTACGGTCGACGGCAGTAAGACATATATTTTGACCGGTGTGAATATAAAGAGTTATAAAACCAAAGGAACTACAGACGAAAGGCAGGCGTCCGAATAATGCAGGAGCATATAGTTGATATAATTCTGGCGGCAATTGTAGTGCTGATAACAATAAGATATTATTGTCAGGGACTGGTTCAGACAATATTCAAATTCGGTTCGTTTATCGTTGCACTTTTGTCGGCGAGGATTTTCTGCGGAACGGTTACGGACTGGATATATAGCAATACTAAGCTTTTCGGCAGCACGGAAAGATATCTCGCAAAGCTTATCGTATTTGT
>CALBHM010000006.1 GCA_937892835.1 uncultured Ruminococcus sp.
CTCATTATCTTTTATACCTCATTACCATATATTTTGAAAAAGCCTCTTTTATTTCTGAAAGCTTACGTCTGCTTACAGGTACGATTTTTCCTGTTGAAAATTCAAGCGAATCAGCATTGAATTTTCTGATGTACTTCATATTTGCAATGCATGAACGATGAATACTGATAAAATATTTGTCTGCAAGCTCATCTTCAAAATCTGTAAGCTTACCCTTGATTATAATCTCATCTTTATTGGTTGTAATAATTACGCCTGCTTTTTTATCGGATTCAATACACACAATATCGTCAAGATGGAGTATAATTTCTCCGCTTTTCTGAGAGATTACAGTAATGTTTGTTTCCAATTCGCCGATATAGGAAAGCATTTTTTCAAGCTTCTGTTCAAAAAGCTCGTAAGAAATCGGCTTGGTTAAATATTGTGAAGCCTGAACATCAAAGCTGTCCTGCATATATTCGGGAAAGTTGGTAATAAAAGCAATAAGTACGTTTCTGTCGGGAATTCGGCGTATTTCTTCGGCGGTTTCAATGCCATTCCGCCCCGGCATTTCCATATCAAGAAACAGTATATCAAACGGAGATTTTTCATTGTAATACTTTTTTAAAAGCTCATTACCGCTTGTAAAACGTTCTATCTGAAATTCTGTGTCAGTTTTTATTGAAAATCTGGTAAGATAGTCAGAAATATTTTTTATCTGACTTATCTCATCATCACATATCGCTATTCTGTATAACATTGATTCACCCCTCTGATTAATATATAATTATTTTAGCATATATAAAAATGGTTTGCAATACCATTCATCGCTCTAAAACAACCATTCAAAATTGAATTTTATATTTATAACGATTTTGTCCCCACAAAATCAATGCTTGCTAAAATCAAGCGTTATTCTCCCGAGTTGAAAGCCGTTTTCATTCTCTCTGGTTGAAAAAATATTCTCACAAGTTGAAATCCACGCAAATACGTCATTACAATAGAATATCCACAAAAAATGAAGTTTCGAAGGCAAATACAGCCTTTGGAGCTTCATTTTTTATGTTTGGATAAAGAAAGTGACAGTATTTTCAAAATAATGACATCAGCGTTTATCGTCAAGTGACAGCAAAATCGTCCGTTTTGCTGTCAGAAACATATCTCAAAGCAGTGCGAAAACGAAAAATGACATCATAATCATAGAAATGACACTCTGCGACGTCAATTTTATGTCAAACAGACGTCAAATGCAAAAATCGGAACTGATATATAATTGAAATCAGGATAAAGGACGTCATTTCAATCAGAAATGACGTCACCATATCCCAAGATGCTCATTTTCGGCCGAATGTGACTCTTAATGTATTCCATATATATGACGAAAATCGGAGGTGCAAAATGCCGGAAAGATACAAACCCGATGAAGCTGCACACAGTGTTATTGTCGGAAAAACAACTTTTGTAGTGAACTCATTCACCGATACTCAGGCAACTGATACGGCAGAAGAACTTATCATCAAAATGTTAAAATCAAAAGTCGCAGAAGCGGCAAAGGAGGAAAAAATAGCATGATCCCTTACAACAATTCTATTATTGTGCCTGTCGACACAGGCTACGGGAATATCAAAAACTCACTGCACTCATTCCCCACCGGAATTTCAGCATACAAGACCAAACCTACATTTGAGGGAAAGATACTTCATATCGAAGATATGTATTACCGCATTGGCGAGGGTCACAAGGAGTATATTCCCGACAAAACCGTTGACGAAGAATTCCGTCTGCTGACTATTGCAGCAATTTGCGATGAATGCAGAAACTGTGGATTCTATGAGGGCAACATCTATCTTGCAGTCGGTTGTCCCACAGCAATGCTCACAGCTCAGCGTGAAAGCACGAGAGAGTATTTTATGAGCAGTCCACATATCGACTGCGAGTGCAATAATGTGCAGTATCATCTTACAATAGTCGGCTGCTTCGTTTATCCACAGGGGTATGCAGCGGTAACGGAACACCTTCACAACATGACAGGTGTGAACATGGTTGTTGATATTGGAAACGGCACGGCGAACATTCTGCAAATCAACAACAAAAAGCCTATCGAAGAAAAATGCGTAACCGAAAAGCTTGGCGTGAATCAGTATATGATAGCCGTGCAGAAATCTGTCATGGCTCAGTACGGCAAGAAAATTGATCCCGAAGTAGTTGAGCTTTTCATCAGAACAGGTGATGCCAATGCTCCCGATAATTACAAAAACATTTTTACCGAAGAAGCCGAGAAATATTGCCGTAAGATTTTCGACGCACTTTACAGATGCGAGTATGATCCCGATTTTATGAAGCTGTATGTCTGCGGCGGCGGTGTTAAGCTTATCAGACGTTTTGGAAAATACAATTCCGACAGAGTGATTTTCATTGATGACATATGTGCCACAGCTAAAGGCTATCAGCAATTTGCTTTGAAGACACTGAAATCATTGGAAAAGAGGTCTGAGTAATGAGGCAGATGAAACGAATTACTCTCAGGCTCTCCCTTGAAAATCCGACGGATAAGAAGATAGCCGACTTTCTTGCAAACATCGACAGGAATAAATATCATACGGTTAATAATGCGATAAAAACTATTTTGTTTTCGGTTATTAACGGTAATGCTATCGAAAAAAATGAAAAGGCAGATATGAAGGAAATCGTTAACGTTATCCGCACAACTTTGGAAGCGGAAATTCCTAAGCTGTTTTCTGTTTTCGGTTCAAGTAATCATACGAAAATTGAGCAGGACAACACGTCCGTGGAAAAATCGGACGATACTCTTGACGATGACGACATCGACATGGATTTTATCGGAGGCTAATGCTATGACTATCAAAGAATATTGCGAAAAGTACGATCAGAAATTTCAGACAGTGTATAAAAAGATAGCACATCATAAGAACTCCGAGCTTGAAGGTCATATTATTCGCAGTAAGGGCAAAATCATGGAAATTGATGATTTTGCAGTTGATTTTCTTCTTCCGACTCAGGTAAAGGTCATTCAGGCTATTGAGGAATGCGAGGGCATTGTCCGTAAAAATAACGACTTAAAAGATAAGCTGTATTCGGCTGAAACCATTGCAGAGCAGACGGATAAGCAGCTTTTAAAGGCACTTGCGGATAATGAAAAGCTGACTGCCGAAAATACTGAACTTCAGGTCAAAATCGAGGAGCAGGAAAGAATTATTCATGACAAAGACAGCCGCATTGCAGAGCTTACAGAACAACTCGAAGCTGAACGCAGCATTTCAGAACAGAAAATCTGTGAACTTGAAAAACGCATAGCGGAGCTTTCGAATGAAAACAAGCTTCTTACCGAAAAGTTGGATGCTGTACCAAAGATTTTTAGAAAAAGTTAGTAAGTTTTCGCCATTCTCTGTGGGAGAAAGGATATTCGCATCAGGAGAAAATCAAGTCCTTTCAACCACGGAGAATTTAAGGTGGATTTAGCAAGCATTGATTTTGTGGGGACAAAATCCCATAGCGAAAGGAGCTTTATGAATAGAGACAACTTTATAAAAATAAGGGTGTCGGCAGATGAACTGTTGGCTATAAAGAAAAGAGCTGCCGATTCCAATATGACAGTCAGCAATTTTCTCCGTGATCTAGCTTTAAACGGCAAGGTCATTCTGTATGACACAGAAAATATTTACCGTTTCAATCAGCTTATGCGCTCGATCGGAACGAATATTAACCAAATCGCATTGGTGGTAAATGCCGAAAAGAAGGTGTACAAGGGTGACATTGATGCACTTCGCAGAGAGGTAAATAATCTCCGTGATGAATTCCACAAGTACATTTCAACGCTGAAAAGATGTGAAACGTAATGGCTTACATAAAGCACACAGCGATACACACCACGCCGAGAGCGCATCTGAAATATATTCTTAACCCCGGCAAAAACGAGGATATGAAGTACAGCACGGCAATTTACTGTACAAACGATTATGACGCTGTCTGCGAAGATTTCAAAGAAATTTATGAATCATTTGCAAAAGACAAATTTGACAACCGTATAAAAAATAAATATGAAAGCGTCCGCATTCATTCCTACATACAGTCATTTGATGAATCGGTTTCTCCCGAAACTGCTCATCAAATAGGAGTGGAATGGGCAAAGGCAATGTTCGGTGAAAATCGTCCCGTTATCATTTCAACACACACCAACACAGAGCATTGCCACAATCACATAGCCGTTTGTGCTTATGATGTGAAAGGCAACCGCTGGTTCGGGGACAGGATAACATACAATCTTGCGAGAGAAGCTTCCGACAGGATTTGTCTTGAGCATGGATTGAAAATTATCAAAAATCCGAAAAAGCACAGCTCCATAAAATACAAGGAGTGGAATTCCCGTAAAAAGGGCTGCTCATGGAAAGTGAAAATGGCTGATGCAATCGACAGGCTGATAGTTCATAATGATGTCACCGATATTGCCTCGCTTATCGAAAAAATGCGTGAGTGCGGCTATGTTTTTACCAATGAAAAGCGAATGATCGCTAAGCCTGCAAATGTGAAATACGGGTGTTCAATAGCCAAACTTGGTTATGGTTATTCAATGGAAATGCTTCAAACGAGAATTGCAAACAAGCAGAATGAATTTGCGGGAATAAAGATAAGTGCGTTTCTTGGTGTTCAGGTTGATTACGCTGTTACTGTTCGTGAAAAGCAGATAGAACTTTATCGTTCACGTTCCATTTCATCGAACATTTCTTATGCAGAGGTCAGAAGAACAATGGAGCTGCTGAATTATGTACACGATAATCACATTCATTCCGTTGATGATATG
>CALBHM010000007.1 GCA_937892835.1 uncultured Ruminococcus sp.
CAGAACAACTAAATATGCCTCAATAGCTCAGTTGGCAGAGCACGCGGCTGTTAACTGACGAGAGGGATCAACCGTCCGGTGGACGAAAAGTTGATTCATTGAGTAAGAAGAAACAAGGAGAATTGCGAAGCGCACCAAGCGAGCAAGGCGACTATGTTTCAGAACGGTCACAGGTTCTCGAACCTGAGTAAAACAGAACAACTAAATATGCCTCAATAGCTCAGTTGGCAGAGCACGCGGCTGTTAACCGCGGTGTCACAGGTTCGAGCCCTGTTTGAGGCGCCAAACAGAAAGATCACACGATGTGTGGTCTTTTTTGTTTCACACTAAATTGAGCACGAACCTGTTCCACCACTCACAACAACCGCACACGGCTGTTATCTGTCGCAGCCAAAACAATCCGGTGAATTGTTTTGGCGTTGCGATACAATGAGGCAACGGCAGTTGCCGACAACATATTCAAAGTCACAGGTTCGAGTTGCTTGTACCTTGCAGTCATCCTTTTGTCACTCCGTGACATTTCCCCAGCCAGGGGAATTACTGTTTGAGACGCCATGCAAAAGTCTTGAAAACCTTGATATACAAGGGTTTCAGAGCTTTTTTCTTTTTGTCTTGGTTCCGTAAAATGTGTTAAAATTATCTAAATTCCTTTAAAAAACGTCGTCAAAGTGTCGTCAAATGTCGTCAGAAGTCGTCAGAAATTCTTATCTAAATAGCTCAATACATCTTTTTTCTGAACACCATGTTCTTACCGTTCTTTTGAGAAGAAATTCTTCTCTCGGGAGCTATTCTGCGCACATATTCTTCCACAGATTTAAATAACATTGAAATCTTAAGCAACAGTTGCCGGCAATTCCTTTCGGTTTAATATATCAAATGAACCTGATTCGCATTTGAACATCCTTTTTCGCTCTATTAACGACTTTTCAAAGAATTTATTATAATGACTTGTCCTTTTGAGCAAAAGGTGTTAACATATTCTAATATACTCATTTCTTTTTTTGGAAGCACGGAAAGAGTTTAACTATCGTTAAAACTTTAACAAATAGGGGATTTACGCCGGGAAAAGTAAATTTTTTATTTCTAAAAAATTTTTTATAATTTTTTTGTTACAAATCGCAAAATCTGACATATATAAATGGGAGGTTGAATAAATGGTAGAAAGTATTCGTTCGCTTGAAAGAAAGTTAAACAAAAAAATAGACAATGAGCTAAAAAAAGAAGTATCGCAGATTGATGATAAATTGATTATGGGGTGTTGTGACGCTCTTTTGATGATGGACGACGTTAATCATCAAAAGAGCGTCACAACACCCCATAATCAATTTATCATGAATCCGAAAGGAAAAATATTATCAGCAATATTGTCGTCGCAAAGACCAAAACCGTCAGGAAGATGGCGAAACCGATAAAAATACTGCTTGTTGCAGCAATAATTATAATCTTGCTTGCGGTAGGTACATTTGGATATGCCCAGTATAAATATAATATTTTTAATTTTTCAGATCATTCAGCAATATTTTTTAGTCAGTCTGATATCAAGGAAGTCGATAAACTGAAAATAGAATATATTCCGGAGGGATTTACTTTATCTTATGAAAGCGATAATAAACAACAAAAACTCAAAGAATACGTTAACGGCGATAATTATTTCGCTGTTACAAAGTTGTCCGGTTTCAAAGAAATAAAAATTAATACGGAATACGGGGATAGTAAGATTACACAAATTTCCGGAATCGATTATGTTGAATATGGTGATGTGGAACACGGACAGGGAGTAGTGTGGGAAAAGAATGGATATCAATATACTGTATCCGGAAACATTCCTGCTCAAGAATTATTAAAGATAGCGGTCTCTGTAGAATAAATATACATAAAATATATATGAATTTTGTGCAAAACAGAGAAACAAAAATATTTTCGAATTTTTCTGTCACAAAACGTGAAAAAGTACATATATATACATAGATCATATATGGAGGTTTATTGTATGATAAGAAAAGTTTTGAAAAGAATTCTTTGCCTGTCCATGTGTCTGCTGATGCTTGGCTCGATGACGGCTATTGCACTGGATGTTGATTCACCGGAAACAGAGATTGTAGAGCCAAGGTATGCTAATATCTCATCTACCGGATGCTCATTAAAGATTTCAGGATTAAATTCAACTTCTTCGGCGTTTATACATGCGAAGAAATCAATGTCGTTAAAGATAAAGATGGAATTGCAGAAGAAGAAAAGCGGTGTATATCAAACAATAGAAACATGGAACGCATCAAGAACAGGTGCGTCTCTTGCACTGGAAAAGGACAGGCTCATCAATGTTCTTGCCGATTACAGATTGAAAGTGACATTTACCGCCGGATCGGAAACCGTTGTTTCATATGCTTACCCATAATTATCGATTTATATCGGTAATACAAGAATATTAAGGGAAATTTATATATATTTATGTGATATTATCAGTACAGATGAGCTTGTTAAAAATCATAGCATATTTTACTGATATATTTCAAAGGTGATTCCTATGGTTCCAATATTAGTGGAACCATAGAGTCATAAACCGCACACGATTGCTTTATATGTGACTCTGTTGACCGCAAAACAATGGATGGCATCGTGTGCGGTTGTACTTTTACTTCGAAATACAAGTTAATAAAAAAGAGGCTCGGAGGAAACTGAAAGATTTATCAGTTCTCTCCGAGCTTTTTTAGCAAATCGAGCCAAAAAGATTTTTGAAGAAGAAATAAAATGCGTTGATTATTTTGGCAAAGAAACTGTTTTGTTCCTTTGCGGGTGTCATCGGAACATGCGCTGAATTTGCGTTGTAAGTGGTCGTGCCGCCCTCGGTTAAAAGCCCGATTGTTGTTTTGGAAAGTGTACCTGCCTTTGAGTAATCCCATGGTTCAAAACCTGCGGCGATTGCCGGCGAATCGGGGCTAAGCTCAAAATCGAAGTTTGCAGCATCACGGAACATAGGGTCGGCAATGGTCGGAGAATGAATATACCCTTTTCTTTGAGCTGTTTTAAGACTTAATGAATAATTGGGATTAACGCCTTCACTTGCATAGAGCTTATCACCCGATGAAAGATCCCAATAAGTATTGTTACGTTCGTCCATTGTTGAAGTGTTACACATATGGGACAAGACTCGGACTTTTTTATCGGTGAGAATGATGTTGTTGTAAAGATCAACGGTCTTTTTACCGCCGTCGTTGGGCGTGCAGCGATCCGGTGCGGAGACGATTTTCATTTGAGATTCTCCGCTGAGGGCGAAAATGTTGTTTCTGACTGTATTGTATGAGCCGTAGTGGAGATGATATGCGTCACTTCCGCAGGCATAGGCGAGATTTTTTTCAACGAGCATGTATGATGAGCCCTCGTCGAGATAAATTCCCCAGCCGCCGTAGCCGCCCTCATCGGGATCGGCACTGACGTTGTGAATAACATTGCCCGAAATAACCGTGTTCGGCTGATTGCCGAGCATATAAATTCCGCCCATATCGGAGAGCCAGCCCTGACCGATATTATAAATAAGGTTGTCACAGACTTTGTTGTTATAGCAAACGTTGTAGGCATAGCCCCAAACCCAGCCTACGGAAATCGCCGTGTAATAACCGTCATGAATTTCGTTGTGCATGATATTAACGGAATTTGCGTGAATAACGAGAATTGCAACAGCGTTGAAATAGGTCCTGCCGTATTCTGAAATCTGATTGTTTGCGATTGTGATATTTTTGGTAACATTTGGGTCGTTAACATCAATGTTTTCGCCACGGACGTAAACAGCCTGTGCACCGATATTATTGAAAAGACAGCTTTCTACCGAAGCGTTCTGAACATTGCTGCCGAGGAAAACCGAGCAGGCTGCAATGTCTCTGAACTCACAATTTTTTATATGGAAGTTCTGGGCGTTTTGATAAGAAACACAGGCCTTGACATCGTATGCCGCTTGACTGAATTCACGCTCGGGGAGGTAATAAAATCCGTTGGCACGAAAAAGAATGTTTTCAAAGGAAATTCCGTCAACGCCGTCGACGTAGATCATAGTTTCAGTTGTAGAACCCCAAACAGTGTAACTCTCGGGTGTATCGGTTGCTTCGGGAATAATATAAAGAATGCCTTCGGCTTTGTCGAGATACCATTGACCGGGCTTGTTAAGCATTTCAAAAACGTTCTGAAGAAAAAAGCGATCATTTTTGTTTATTCTCATGGTTGACGTTTTGTTGAAAGCGATATGCCCCGTCTCTTTGTTATATGATTTTATCAAAAGCGTTTCATCTTTCCAAAAATGGAGAAGCTTTATTTCAACGTCTTTTGTGTTTTTAAAATCGCAAAACTTGTTTTTATCAATATACATTCCTAAAAAGCCGGCATGATATGGGTCGGTTTTGTTGTCACCCGGCATAATGTCGTCGTCTGAAACATCGTTGACATAGAGATAGCCGCTTTCGGGATAGCGTGTTCTTGAAAGAGTTGTTTGCTCGGTGAAAAGAATATTGAAGTCGGCGCCCTTGCCGATATCCTTTTTAAAAGCACGCACACCGTTCACCGTGCATTCCTCAAAGCCTGTGTAAGGGCTGCCGGAGGTGAACATAACATTTTCATTGTTGTACGCCTTGTAAACAACGTCGGACTTATCGCTTTTGTCAAAATTAACGGTGTCGTCGATTGTGTATGTTCCCTCACGGAAGCAAACAGTAACCGCACCGTCAAGTGTTTTTGCCTTTTCCTTGGCGGCGGAAAGTGTTGCGAGGGGGGCGTCGATCGTGCCGCTTGAGTTGTCGTTGCCGTTTGGTGAAACGAAAATCATATTTTTATCCTCCGCATAGGCAGTAAAACCTGCCACCGAAAAAATAATTGCAAGTGAAAGAAAAACAGAAATAAATTTTTTAACCATACCGAGACTCCTTTTGCTTTCTTTCATAGATAATAGCATATAGGGGGATTTTTTTCAATAAAAAAACGGAACTGAAATAACTGTCAGCTCCGTTAAAAATATTATTTAATTTATGCCCACTTGAATTCCGCATCGCCTGCACCGATTTCAAAGTGATATTTGGCAATGCCCAAATCCATTTTTGAATAGAAAGCTCGGATTGCCTTTGCGTGCACCGTGTCGTTATCAAGGGTGAACAAAAATTTTTGCTGGTTAACGGCGGTCGGGGCAAGCATTGCAAACGTCATTGCATTAAAAAACCATTGCGGCATGTCTCCGTTGACCTTGCATAATTCGTCCATGCTTTTGGACTTGTGCTGAACGCCCTGACTTGTTCCGTAGCCGAGAGCGATAACGACGTAGAGCTTTTGACCGCTCGGGATTTTACAGGGAACTTTGGATTTCCCGTAGCTCATTGCGACCCAGCAGGAATTCAGGCCGAGCTGCTGTGCTTTGATAACAATTTTTTCGCCGTAATAGCCGCAGTCCTCATCGTGTCCTTTGGGCCCGATCATTGCGATATAGTTACGGCAGTTGCGAAAGCTGCCATAGTGAGCCATTCGTGTTGAAAAAGCATTCGGCTCGTCAAGTACAAGCTGAATATTAAATCCGCTCAGCCGGTTGCAGTCGTCAATCATTTTTTGAAGCTCGGCAACCGTCGAGCCGTCGATTTTTTGATCTGTAAAACTGCGCACGGAATGTCTTGATGTGATTGCTTCGACAAGAGTCATATAATCGCCTTCTTTATAATCTATTTACGGGTGCGGCTGACCGGCTCGGTATGCATCCATGACATCACGGAAAATTTCGCCGTTTGAGGGCGGTGTCCATGTGATCGCATTTGCACCCGCCTGAATGGTTTCCTTGATTGATTCCTCGGTCGGGCCACCCGTTGCAATAATCGGAATGTCGTGAAAATCTTTGCGGATTTTGGCAACGATTTCGGGTGTGCGTGAAGCTGCGGAGACGTTAAGAATAGCTGCACCTGCATCAATGCGAGCCTGAATATCGTCATCATCACGGACAACGGTCATAACCGTCGGGATATCTACATTCTCGCTGACGTCGCGAACAATTTCGTTTGAAACGGGAGCGTTGAGAACAACACCCGTTGCGCCCTGCATTTCGGCAAAGGTGGAAAGGCTCAGAACTCTTTTTCCGCTCGTCAAGCCTCCGCCGACTCCGACAAATACAGGGATATCGGAGGCGGATAAAATTGCCTGAGTTATTATCGGCTGGGGTGTGAACGGATATACGGCAATTATCGCATCTGCGTTAACGTTTCTGATTATAGCAACATCGGTTGAAAAAACAAGCGATTTTATCCTCTTTCCGAAAACAACAATTCCGCTGCACTCACGGATAACCTCGGGAACACGCAAGGAAAATTTCCTCAATGTTCCGTCAATCGGCTTCGGCAACGCCTTCGCCATTTAAACCACTCCTTATTTTTGATACACATATTTTACCAAAACTTTGTGAATTTCCTGTGAATAGATTTTTAATTGATTTGTTTGCTATACAACTAACTCTAATTATATATTATTTTACTTGAAAAAAACGTCGGTTCATAGTAAAATAAATATACCTTTGATGAAGAGGAAGAGATGGTTGTGGATAATTTAAAAGAAAAAAATGTTCGCTACAACATGATAGATGTAATGAGGCTGATTATGGCTTTTTTGGTTGTAATGATTCATAAGCCCCTCATTCCTCCGTCCAATCCATTGCCGAAGTTTATTTTGGAAGAGGTAATATGTGCTGCGGCGGTTCCGTTCTTTTTTTTAACATCGTCTTTTCTTTTTTTTAAAAAGACAGAAAATAAAAACAACGACAAAAAGATTTTTATCAACTATGAAAAAAGACTTTTGATTCTTTATGTTGCTTGGACACTTGTATATATTCCGTCGAATCTAATAAAATATTATGGAATTCATTTGGAAGGAATGACATTCAAGCTGTTTGTTTCAGGACTTCTTCAAATAGCAATGAATTTTTTCCTTTCGACTTCTTTCGTTCATCTTTGGTATATAAACACCCTAATGAA
>CALBHM010000008.1 GCA_937892835.1 uncultured Ruminococcus sp.
GATTTACTTAACTCGGCAGGTCAAATTAACGGAGCAACGATTGAGCGACAGCTCAACACAACCTTTAACGGAAACATCAGCGCAGAAACAAGCAGACTTGACGCACTTGTTAACAAGATGGACGAGTACATGCCGAAAGTCATTGAAGCGGCGAAAAAAGCTATAATGCTGGATTCGGGTGTGCTTGTCGGTGAAACGGTCGATCAATTTGACGTTGCACTTTCGAACAAATACGGATTGAAAGCGAGGGGCGCATGATGAACAGAGGTATCACTTTTACAGATTTTCACACCGCTATCGACTGGGGATTGATTTTAACCGCAAAGTCAATCCCCAGAGCCGAGATTAAAGAGAATTATGTTGAAGTCGACGGCCGTGACGGCTCACTCGACTACACCGAAGCGTTTGGTGATGTAAAATACAAAAACCGAATGCTTAGTTTTTCCTTTTCAGCCTCCGAGGGTACATACCTTGAGCGAGAGGAGCTTATCAATAAAATCGTGCAGTTAATCCACGGCAAGAGACACATGATTATCACGGACGACGACCCGCAGCATTATTTTGTAGGTCGCTGCAAAGTTGAAAACATCACAAACGGATTGGCTTACGGAACGTTTCAGATTTCCGTCACGGCTGACCCGTGGAGATATGCCAGGGAAAAAACATATCTCATTTTGCCGGCTAAATCATATCAGCATGACCCGATTCGGCTCTACAACCAAGGACGCAAAACGTGTGTACCGACGGTTACTGTCGCCGCCGATGCCTCAATCTTTTATGGCAGTACGGTAAAGGAGCTTAAAAAAGGCGCATATATATTGCCTGATTTAATCCTTACAAGCGGAGTAAATCAAATTTACTTAACGGCAGAAAATGAGGTAATGTTTGAGTGGCAGGAGGCGGATTTATGATTTGTCAAGTTTTTGTTGATGACAATGCAGTCTACGATCCAAGGGTAGATGAGCTTGTTATAATGCAGGACAAGCTTAATCTTGAGCTCAACAAATCCGGAAGCTACGTTTTTACTGTTCCACCGAACAACCCCTATTACGGTACTTTTAGCAAGCTTAAGTCAATCATTAAGTTTGTACGTGACGGTAAAATCCTCTTTCGGGGTCGAATCCTCAACAGCGAGTACGATTTTTACAACAACCAAAAATTGACTTGCGAAGGAGAGCTGGCATTCCTGAACGATTCCATTCAGCGTCCGTACGACTTTCAGAGCGGCGACAAGCACACAACCGTCGAAGCTCTTTTTAAGTATTTTATCAACAATCACAACAGCCAAGTTGACGAAGCGAAACGGTTTAAAATCGGAGAAATAACTGTTAAGGACGCAAACAATTACATTGTCAGAGCCGACAGCGACTACTCAAAAACATTAGATGCCATAAATAAAAAGCTCGTGGAAACTATGGGCGGATTCTTGAGGGTTCGGCATGAATCAGACGGCAATTATATCGACTATCTTGCCGAGCTTGCCGAAGTCAGCTCACAATCAATAAATTTCGGCGAAAATCTACTCGACGCCGAAAAGGAAATCCGAGGGGAAAATGTTGTAACAGCGTTAATTCCTCTCGGCGCAAAAGGTGACAAAGAGGGAGATAAGCGTCTTGCAATCTCATCTCTTGCCGATGAAACATCCGGAGAAATACGGAAAAAAGGCGACTACATATACAGTGTTTCGGGGGTTGCTCAATACGGCTGGATTTTTGACACTGAGACATGGGATGATGTAAAAGATGCAAAAAATCTTTTGACTAAGGCAAAATCCGCGCTCAGTCAAAAAATCTTGCTTGAAAACTCTATAGAGCTTAAAGCTGCGGATTTAGCCGGCATTGATGCAACACTTGCGCCATTTGATGTTGGTGTATGGGTACCGATCTATTCAGTGCCTCACGGTCTAAATTCAAAATATCTCGTCAGAAAAATGTCACTTTCAGCAACGAACCCGGCATCCGACTCTCTGACAATTGGCTCAACCTTTAAAAGCTTTACCGAGAGATCAGCAAACTCGGCATCTGCAATAGCAACAGTGCAGCAGAGCCTTTCCAAAATCGGCAATAACGTTGCAACCGTTGTAAATAACTACGCCCTCATCAAAAAAGATGTACAGGAATTGCAGGGAGAATACGTTTCGAGCGGCACATTTGACGAAAGGCTGAACCCATTTGAGAAGCATATCTCTTTTGTTGGGGAAGACACAAGGTTGTCAGGCAGAATCATACAAGAAAAATTTAAATCGCCGAGCTTGCAGAACTCATGGAATAATGCAATCGGTTACGGAAGTGCATCTTACTGGATTGATAGCTGCGGCATTGTGCATCTGTCGGGTGTCATATCGGGCGGAACGGCAAGCTCAGGCACTACACTTTTTGTTTTGCCGGAGGGCTATCGCCCGGTAGCAACCGAGCTTTTTGACACAATCAAAGTCCAGGCTGACGGAACGGTGCAACTTACGCAGGCTTTTTCAGACGCAAATCTGTCACTATGTGGGATAACATTTAGAGCCAAAAAGGAGGCAACCACGGATGAAAATTAAAATAACAGTTAAGGAAAATCGGCAAATGCTTTGTGCACAGTATAACATCGGGACGGTCGGTGAAAACGATGCAACCACGCTTTTGTTTGACGTGCCGAGTCAAATTGAAGGTTGGGAACATTTTCTAAATATCGAAACTAACGAAAATTGCTATGCTTTGCAGATAAAAGACGGAACGCTGCTGCTGCCATCATATGTGTTAACAAGAAGATGTTTTAGGCTTCAATTTTGTGCAAAAAAAGACAGTGGCGAAATTTGGAAATCTAAACCGTGTCGTTTCACTCTCAATCCGACGCTTGATGTTTCGGGCGAAAACCCCATTACAAAAGCTAAAGCGGAACAGCGAGAGACCGACCGCGCAGAGCTCGGAGAAACACTTTCGGACCTCACGGGGCAGGATTTAAAGAAATCGAATTGGGATGAGCTTATTGACGTTGCGAATGAGTTGCCACTCAAAAACGAGCAGGATATCATTGACCTAACGAATTGTGAGGCTTTAACCTATGCTTTTGAGCATACGACTACAGTGCCGAGCCTGTTGACCGGCGGATATAAGCTTGACAAGGAAGACCCTGACGATGCAGAGTCGTCAGATATCTTGATTAAACTGCCATATTTGTGCACTAAAAATTGTGCCGATTTTAATTATAGAGTGCACATTTCCGACAGCATTGAAGAATGTGGATTCGACATATCAAAATCCCCTAATTTTAACAGGAGCAACCAAGAAAGAGCTATGGGTGCAGGCAGGAGCAACCTAAAAAAATTAAAAGTAACAGGACTGCAGGCGGTAGCTTCGATGAACTGGATTTTTGCGGGATGCCCGGAGTTGACGATGCTGGAGTTGCATTGCGACGGAACTTTTGTTGTGCCGGATGATAAGCTGAAAAATTACTTTTATATGTACGCCTTTAGAGATGCAAGGAAATTACAATGCATTGCAGGAGATCCGTTAGATATGAGTGTAACTAATGGATATGACGGGATGTTTGGAGGATGCACCGGCTTGCGTCATGTTAGATTTAAACCCGGGACAATCAAAGGCAATTTGAGCTTTGCTGACTGCGCAGCAATAATTAAAAAATATGAGTCGACTAACGATGACCCGGGAACATTAATATCAATCCTGAACGGTGTTAGAGAGTATCGTAACGGTATGGATAAGATAACGCTCACATTTTCCACGTTCGTCAAAGATTATTTAACATTATGGCGATGCGAAAAAGATCCCGAGACGGGGTTATACGTCTCATCAAGCACCGGGAATACCATTGCGACGATTCTCACCAACGAAAAAGGAGTGATTATTGCATGATTTTGTATGATAAACAGTCCATTGAAAATGCTACCGTTTCGGTTTTTGAGGATAACGGCTATAAAATGCTTGTAATTGAGCCGACTGAGGGCTATAAGCTCAGACAGAAAGGCGACAACACATACAGCACAATGCAGATTATGTTTTCAGCCGAGTTTGTAGATTTGCTCGACAATTATCACGCCGTGCCTATCGACACACCCGACGAGGAGGCAGAAAAACCTCCGATTTTGCCGACAGAGGACGAAGAACTGTCAGCGGAAGAAGCATTGTCTATAATTACAGGAGGTGCATCGGATGAAACGGTCTGAGGCGAAAGCTTACAGAAACAAGGTTGTGCAGGGCGAAACGGTTGAAAAGCTCGGCGGTATAACAGAGAAAATCGAGCAGTCGGACAAGATTGGCTTTGACTGGCATAACTACTATGTCGGCGATAAGCTTGTAAAATCCGAGTATGTCGAGCAGGACAACCCCGTCGGCACTCAAAATAATCCGTTCGAATGGTCGCCCGGAATGAGGCTGATACCGAACGGATATTACACTTATAAAGGCAAGAGGTACGTTGCGGTTGCCGAGGGTTCGCCCGAAACAATCACAGAGGAATATCTTGTGGAATTTTAAGGAGGTCAAGACTATGGCACCAACAGGAAACAACTTAATTGACACAATCATATACGTCGCAGGGTCGGCAATCGCATTTAATGTGATCCTGCCGATTTGTGCCGTAATTCTCAAAGCCCTCGGGCTGATGTGAGGTGCAGCATGGAGGGAATAATCGCAGCAATCATCACAGGTGTGTTGTCGCTCATCGGAGTTGTGATAAGCAACCTTGCGGCAAATGCCAAAATGCAAAAAGAGCTTGAAAAAGCACAGGCAGTCACGGATACGAAAATTGAGGAGCTCACCCGAGAGGTGAGAGAGCATAACAATTTTGCGAAGCGTGTGCCGGTGCTTGAAGAAAAAGCGAAAGTCGCCGACCACCGTATCAGCGACTTGGAACATATCAATCATCAGAATTAAGGAGGAATCTCAAATGAAGAAAATCAATCTCAAGGGCGTTACAGCGCAGACATGGGCGAGAACTCTCGTACTTGTCCTTGCCCTCATCAGTCAGCTCGCCGTTATCCTCGGCAAACGCACCGAAGCAATCGACATTGATCAGTGGCAGGAGTATGTTACATACATCTTCGGTGTTGCCGCCTCGGTCTGGTCGTGGTGGCAGAACAACTCGTTTACCCACAAGGCACAGGAAGCCGATAAAATGTTGAACGGAGGTGACAACAATGGCTAAAAAGGTATATGTCGGCATCGGACATGGCGGCTCCGATTCGGGAGCTGTCGGCAACGGCTTCAAGGAAAAGGACTTGACACTTTCAATCGGCAAGTATTGTAATGAGCGACTTAAGCAGTACGGCATCGAGACAAAAATCAGCCGTACAACCGACTGCGACTCATCAATCAACTCAAAGGTTGCCGCTTCCAATGCATTCAAGGCAGATGTCTGCATGGATATCCATATCAACGCAGGCGGTGGTGACGGCTCGGAGGTTTATTACTCCCACGTTTCCCCGAACGGCAAGAAGCTCGCACAGGCTATCGTTGACGCTACACTTGCCATCCGTCAGAACACAAGGGGCATTAAGATAAGAGTTGATGATGACGGTACGGACTATTACGGTATGATCCGTATGACGGACGCTCCGGCGGTGCTTGTCGAGTGTGCATTTATTGACAATGCAACCGACATTCAGATCATCAATACCGAAGCCAAGCGCAAGGTGTTCGGCTATGCAATCGCTGACGGCGTTGCAAAGTATCTCGGTGTAAAGCTGCTGACTGCAAAGCCCACTACACCGAGCAAGCCGACAAACTCAGCGGCTAAAATTGAGGCACCGAACCTCAAGGATTACCTCAAAGAGGGTGACAAGAGCATTGCCGTCTACTCATACAAGCAGCTTCTTGCACTGCTCAAGAAGAAAGGCATCATCGCTCAGGGCGTCGATAACAACGAGATTTTCGGCGCAGGTACCCGAACCGCCACAATGCAGGTGCAGCTTGCCGCGGGCATTGCCGTTGACAGCCTCGCAGGAGCTCAGACAATCCGTGCTTGCTATGTGCTGGCGGCGAAGTGATTTAACTTGCCTGTAATTTGCTAATATAAAACTTATCCCCGGATTGTCACTTATGTGATAGTCCGGGGATTTTGTTATTTGCTTAATTAAAAGATTGCTCTTACCGCAGCGTTAGCGATTATCGACTCATCGATATCATTGCCGCCTTCTGCATCAGAGCCTTGGATGAGATAAAATTTGCTGTCGGCGTTAAAGTTATAAAGATTACTTTTCTCAATTTTTCTTGCAATTTTTTCGGCGGAATCATAAAAATCAATACCTACTGAGCAAGTGCCGTTGAGCTCGCCGGCGTCGAAATAACCCTCATAACGTCCTTCGCCTGCCGAATATATAGGCTCTTCATTTTCGTCGTATTCCTGATCCTGGAATAACTGGTGAGAGTTCGGGAGGTTATCGCCAACATCATACTTTGCACTATCCCATCTGATTCCGAAACAATCATTCATGGATTCTTCGTTGCGTACTATTTCAAAAATTTCCTTAGCGATTTCAGCGATTGTTTTAGTTCCGATCTTTTCAAGCGACATAATAATTACTCCCTTTTGTTGGTTTCTCTCATCTCTTTACTATATTATACCACTCAATGGGTGGCTTGTCAATACTTTTCTTAAAGATTTTTAATTCTTATAAATTATTTTAAAAGTATGAATTCAAAAAATCCCTGAGTTACCACATTACTGGTAGCTTAGGGATTTTTTTGTTTATTTATTAAAAAATGTATTTGTAAATTAAAAACTTAAGATATAACGGTGGCTCACGTTTGCCCGATTTTTCAGATTCCCAATTTTCGACAGTGCGGATGGGAATCATTAACTTGTCGCTAAAAGCAACCCTGCTCAGTCCGGCTTTTATCCGGATATCGGCAATACTCATATGAGCAATTTTCCACAACTCTTTAAGCTCTTTGATGAGCGTATCGTTGGTCTCGATGCCGTCGAACTCACTTGACAGTGCGATATCCGACGCAAACGCATCGGCATCGTTGTAATTTAGTGATTCGCTCACTGCAAATCGTCTTTGTTTATCTGTCATCTTTTTTACCCCTTTCTTATACTCTCGGTCAAATTTTCTTCTGTTAAACAATTTGCATTCATCACTGCAAAATTTTTGAAATTTATAGCCTAAAAACTTTTTTCCACAAATCTCACATGTAAGTTCAGTTTTTCCTTTGGCTCTTGTTAACTTACGTTGTTCACTTATTTGATTGTTTTTCATATAATATAACGCTAAAGACTGTTGGCGGTCTACTTCCTTAACGCAGGCCAAAGCACAATCTGGACAATATTTTTGAGCCCCGGAAGCAATCGTGTAGGGCTTTCCACAGTTGATACAAAAATCAGTATCACCAATCTTACGCATAGAGCCTTCTTTGTGATATTTGCGGGCGCTTTCCCGTTTTCGCTCGGCCCGACAGTCTGGGCAGTACCAAGCACGAGGTCCGCCCGAGAAAGTTCTACCGCATTGCTTACAAACACGATTATCGTAGATAGACATAATTAACACTCCGTTTTGTCGTTTGAAAACATTTTTATCCACATACTGCATTATATGCTGATTGAAATTAAAATTCCGGGAGACAGTTAATGTAACCTAAGCAATTTTCTTCGCTCTCAAAAATGCATTCAACAGGCTTTCCGTTACGTTTAACAATAAAACTTGCATTTCCCATTTTGAAAATCTCATAAGTAGCAACTTCTTTGCTTATAATTCCAGTTCTCTTTATTTCATTAATTTTTGTCATCTTAATCAAACTCCTTTTGATTGAGGTGTTCCCTCATTTCTTGACTATATTATACCACCCAACGAGTGGTTTGTCAATACTTTTTTCAAAGTTTTTTGTTATTTATAAAATTTTTAGTAACTTTAAATTTTGAATCCCCTAACTATCACACGATAGCTCGGGGATTTGCAGTTGTAAAGAAAAAAATTAAATAAACCCCAAATAAACCCCAAAACGGCAAAAGAAAAACCTTGAAACCACGTAGCTACGTCGTTTCAAGGCTAAATCTTTGGTGCGAGAGACGGGACTTGAACCCGTACGGGATTACCACACGCCCCTCAAACGTGCGCGTCTGCCGATTCCGCCACTCTCGCGTTAAATTGTCGTTCCTCAAGGAACGTATGCTATTATAGCCGAACATGGGCAAAATGTCAAGAGCTTTTTTAAAAATTTTTACTTGCAGTTTATTTTGATTCTCTAATGAAATAAATTATTTTGTATAAATGAAGAATAGAGTGCTTTCTACGGCTCATAGAGTTGATTTCGGCTGTTTCCAATACAATTAGTTTTACGATTTGAAATTTGAGGTTACTAACGAAAGCGAAAGCAAGACGACGATATCTCAAAAAGGAGACGGCATCTTTGTCTGGACAAAATACGGAGGATATTCCGGAACGCTTTCTTTTAAAAATAATAACAGAACCATAGTTGTTCCCTTTGAATTTGTGAATACGAATAATTGGTACAAAAACAGCATTATAATTACGGTCGATATTGTCGGCGATGATGTGACAATAACCATGTCCGGATCTTCGGCCGAACTTGACAGAACAGTTTATGCCGAAACGAATATTGTTAAATGTAAGGTTGACGACATAAAATCCATTTATTTGATGAAATAACCGCATTGTTTTCACATAGTTTAACTTTGCGCTATTGACAAAATTTAAAAATAACGATATCATTAATTGATATTATTTTAAAGGAACGTAATTAATGGATAAATACGGTAAACTTGCTAAAAATACAATGCTCATCAGCATCGGTGTGCTGACCTCAAAGCTCATCGTTTTCCTGATGGTCAGATTTTATACAGGATATCTCACCCCGGCGGAATACGGCGACGCCGATTTGATCAGTCAGACGGCAAATCTTCTTTTCCCTGTTGTTTCTTTGGGAATAACGGACGGCGTTTTCAGGTATGCGATAAATTCATCGACGGACAGAAACAGAGTTTTTTCCTCGGGCGCATTGGTTATTCTTATCGGTTCAATAGTTTTGATTCTTTGTTCGCCGCTTTTGAATATGCTTATCGGCGAAAAAATTGACGTTACAGCGGTTGTTTTGTACACCATTTCGTCGTGCATTCATTCGATATGCAGTCAGTTCGCCCGTGGATTAGGCAATACTAGGCTTTTCGCAGTTCAGGGCATTGTAAATACATTTTCGGTCGTTGTGCTGAATATCCTTTTCCTGGCCGTTCTCGGACTTGGAATTGACGGTTATGTCTATTCAATCGTCATTTCGGATATGATCTGTGCGATTTATATTACGCTCAGAGAAAAGCTGTGGCGATATCTCACATTTAGGGTTGATAAGAGCCTTATTAAAAGAATGCTCAGGTACAGCGTTCCGCTTATTCCAACGGCAATTTTCTGGTGGATTACTTCAGTTTCAGACAGATACATGATAAACTGGATGGTCGACAGCACTGCCAACGGTATCTACACTATGGCAGGTAAGCTTCCGACAGCTATTGTTCTTCTCTCCGGCGCATTCAGCGACGCATGGCAGTATTCGGCTGTCAGCGAGAGAAAGGAAGGGGAGGCGGACGAGTACAAAACGTTTTTCTCCGACAGCTGGCTTTCGTTCCAAGGTATTTTGTTCTTTGGATGCAGCTTTGTTATTGCTATTGCAAAGCCGGGAGTCAGATTGCTTGTTGCGACGGAAGAATATTTCTCGGCATATGCCTATGTTCCACTTTTGTGCTGTGCGATGGTTTTCTCGTCGTTCTCAACATTCATGGGCAGCTCGTTCCTTGTATATAAGAAGAGTAGACTTTCGTTTGTTACGTCAATGGTCGGTGCTATCACAAATATTATTTTGAATTTCATACTCATTCCGAAGTACGAGATTTACGGTGCTGCGGTTGCAACATTCGCAAGCTATTTCATCGTTTTTGTTATAAGAGCATTTATGTCAAAGAGACTTGTTGATTTCAATATGTACACCGTTAGGACTCTTGTCGGAACAGCGATAATCGTGCTCCAAACCGTATGCACATATTTTGAACCGAAGTATCTTGTTGTGATTAATATTGCTGCGGTTATAGCAACGGTTGCAATTTATTTCAAGACATTCTATTCGGTAATAACAAAGGTTCTTAAAACGTTCCTTTCAAAAAGAAAAAGCAAATAAAAAATGAGGAAGGCCTGTGGTCTTCCTCTTATTTTTATAATTCTACATGCTCCATCGTCTTATCGACCATGTCAGTGATTTTGACTGTTCCGACGCCGAAAATTGAGGTGTGGAGAATGTTGTTTATCGGCTTTGCCCAGTATTCGGGGATGGAGTCAACGCCGTTTGCCATGCCGAGAATCGAGCCGACGGTTGCACCGTTGCAGTCGGTGTCGAAGCAGGTTTGTACCGCTCGGCAGATTGATTTTGCGTAATCTCCGCCGCCGTAAAGGAGAGATGCGACAACGACCATTGCGTTTGAAATCGTGTGACACCAGCCGTAGCCTGTGTGCTCGTCATAGCAGGAATGAATATAAGCGAAGGCGTCTTCCTCGGTAACACCGCTTTTGAACTTGTTCATGATATCTATGACGCTCTTGTAAAGACGTGAGGTTGACGGAATCTGAGCGAGACCGGAAAGAATGATATCCTCAAGGTTGCTTGTGACTGCGGCGTTTGCAAGCATTGCCGAAACGAACATTTCACCGTAGATACCGTTTTTGACGTGGGAAATCGAAGCGTCTCTCCATGCCATTTCTGCAGCAAGCTCCGGGTTGCCGGGGTTGATGTAGCCCCAGTAGTCGCCTCGTATCTGTGCACCTATAAATTCACGGTAGGGATTCTTGTACATTGCCGATTCGGGCGGAGTGAATCCCTTTACAAAGTTGCAAAATGCTACTCTTTCGGCTGTACAGTATGCAAATTTCGGCTGATAATCCATCCATGCAACCGAAATATCGTAAGGTGTAAAATCCTTGCCGTATTTTTCACGGATGATCTGATCGAGAACCATGTAGTTGGTATCATCGTCAACGGGCATGCCATCGATATCTCCAACGTAGCTCATATTTCCGGTGAAGCCAAACTTGTATTTATCCTCAATATCTGCCATGAGATCGGTACGATAAATATAACGTGTAAGGGGATAGTTGTCCGTTTCTTTAAGGAACGGAATAAATTCATCCGAGCGGATACCCTCGACGGTCTTGCCGAGCATACAGCCGCAGATTCTTCCAAGCCATGCACCGTGTATTTTATCATGAAGGCTGTCACGGATAACCTCGCCATGAACCGTATAAGGTTTTCTGAGTGCTTTAATACCTTCGAGCTCAGAAGGCTCGTTGAATTTGTAATCGGTTCTCATCGGAGCATTTGAGACAATTTTATATATTGTGTCGCCAAGGTCGTTTGTTATCTCATTGTGCGGAAGCTTTGAAACTGTTTCAAAAAGCTCTTTATATTTTTTAACATCAAGGCCTTCGTCAATGCTCTGTTCATATTCAACCATTACTTCGGCAGGATAAAACTCCCAATTTTCAATTTTTTCATAAGTCGGTTTAATTGACATTTTTTCACCTCGTTCGGTTTAATAAGGCTATTTTACAACATAACGAAAACATTTTCAACATAAAAATATAAAGCCGCGGGATATATTCTCCGCAGCTTCGCAAAGGTTGTTTTCAGACAAAAAAATAAAGTCGAGACAAAATCTCGACTTGGTGACCCGGACGAGAATCGAACTCGTGTTACCGCCGTGAAAGGGCGGTGTCTTAGCCGCTTGACCACCGGGCCATATGGTAGCGGCAGTGGGATTCGAACCTACGACCAATCGGGTATGAACCGAGTACTCTAGCCA
>CALBHM010000009.1 GCA_937892835.1 uncultured Ruminococcus sp.
ATTTAGCTAACGATTGGTCAAAAAGCTCTCTGAGAGAGTGGATGAATAAGGATTTCTACAACACCGCTTTCACGGCGGAGGAACAGGATCAGATAGGTAAAACCTACCTTGACAACACCAATCCGTTTAGTCAGAAATATGACTGTGCAGGCACATTTGATAAGATTTTTATAATTAGCTTTTATGATGCAATAAACAGCGATTACGGTTTTGATGAGGATGGATCACGTAACGATTTTGCGAGAATAAGACCGGCTACCGATTACGCAAAGTGCCAGGGTGCAGATGTGGTAGATGTGTCGGGAACGCTCCCGTATTGGTGGCTGCGTACAACAGGTCTCTACGGCGCATTTGCCCTTGGCGTATCTCCGAACGGCTGGATTGTTTCCAGCGGCGGCGGTTATTACAATGTCAACAGAACCGATAATGCTGTTGTTCCTGCATTAAAGTTTAATCCGAAGACACCGACTCTCGCTAAGGGCAGCAAAATCGAGTTCGGCTCATATCCTCAGTCCGAGGTTACGGACGCCGACGAGATCGCAAAGCTTGAAGCGGACTCGGAGAATTATCTTTGGGTTTCCTATAAATATTACAGCGGAACAGTCGATAGTACTGACGGCAAAATGGAGTCGGGCGATTTCATGCTGTATAAGGATTTCTACAGCGACGGCGAAATGTTCCGTGCGGTTACTTTCACGGAGTACAGACCTGGCACCGGCGGTGGATTAAAAGGAGTAAAAGCCTATTCTTTCCAGGATGAGAACGGCTATGACCCGAACAATGTATATTATTTTAAATACGAACCGCTGACATGGCGTGTGCTTGATCCCAATGAGGGATATGTGATGTGCGATAACATAATTGACTCGCAGGCTTATCAGAATTTCGTTATTAAAAAGGACAATAAGCTTTATAACAGTAAGGATTGCACAAATTATGTCTCAGATTGGTCAACAAGCTCATTGAGACAGTGGCTTAACAAGACGTTTTATAACATGGCATTCTCTCGTGAAGAGAAAATGCTTATAGGCACAACATTCCTTGAGAATAACAGCACAGACGGCACTTGGTTCGGCACCGATACGAGTGATAAAATATTTATTCTCTCGTATGCCGATGTAGTGAACAGTGCATTCGGCTTCAACTCATCAAATGAGGAGTTTGACGAGGCGAGAAAGATCAAGGAAACGGCTTATTCAAAATGTCAGGGCGTATATATCAGCCAGGATTATCCGTATTGGTGGCTTCGCTCTCCCGTCGACACCGACCGTGTTGACTATGTCAGTGCCTACGGCTGGGCAAGTGCCGCAGATGGAGTTTACGGTACGGGCGTGGGAATTGTTCCCGCATTCAAATTCAACCCGAAAGCCGTTGACGTTAGCGTTGTTTACGACCTTGACGGCGGCGCATGGGCAGAGGGCTACACTGCACCGATAAGCTATAAATCAAATGAAACACTTGCACTTCCGACAGTGGAAAACGTTGTACGAGCAGGTTATACCTTCGGCGGCTGGGAGCAGACGAGCTCCATGAACAAGACTGTTGCTTACACGGCAAAGTGGATAGCCAACGGTTATACCGTAAAATTTGACTCGAACGGCGGAACGGCGGTTTCGGATAAATACCTTTCTTGGGACGGCAATGTGCTTGAAGGTGTTGCAGCTCCGACAAAGGCAGGTTACACATTCGCAGGCTGGAAGTTCAATAATTCGGCAGTTATGACAGACACAAAGTTTTCCGACCTCGCCGCAAACGATAATGTAAGCGAAATTACCTTGACCGCAGAGTGGACGGCAAAAACATATACTATTAAGTTCGACACAAGAGGCGGTACACCCGTTGCCGACAAGACGCTCCATTGGGACGATAAGGTTCTCGACGGAGTTGTTCCTCCGACGAGAGACGGCGGCTTTGAATTCATCGGCTGGAACATCGTTTCTCCAAAATTGAGCGCAACGACTTTGAATTGCACATATGGCGAGCTTGTTCAGGACGATAGCATTGATACCGTTACACTCGGTGCGGTATGGAGAGATACCGAAGCTCCGGTAATAATCGGTCTCGAAAACGGTAAGACCTATTGCGGTGCTCAGAAGTTTCGAGTAACCGACAATGACACTTCAAGGTCGGCAATCGTAATGATTAACGGCAAAACGGTTGAGCCGGACGCAGACGGATATTATACGGCTGAACCGGCAAACGGTGAGCTTAAGATTATTGCTGTTGATTCTTTTGCCAATATGTTTATGGTTACAATCACCGTAAACGCCTCTCACGATTACAGCGATTGGAAGTTCAACGAGAATGAACACTGGAAGGAGTGCAAGTACGGCGATTCCGTGATCGAAAAGGGCGAGCACACTTTCGAGTGGGTAACTGATAAGGAAGCTACCGAGACCGAAACGGGTATCGCGCATGAGGAATGCTCGGTTTGCCACGCAAAGAGAAACGAGAACACCGAGGTTTCCAAGATTCCGACGAAGTGGGATAACATCCGTGATTGGTTTGTCTCGATTTTCGCAAGGATTATTAAGTGGCTTATTGATCTTATTAATACTGTTTGCTGAACAGTAGCTAAAACTACAGCTGAATAAACAAATAGCGTCTCCTCTTGATTCTTTCAAGGGGAGACGTTAATCTTAATTTAACAGAAAAAACAGCGGCCACGATTTGTGACCGCATTAAATATTGTTTCATCAAAGGTCAAGCTTGAGGTCGTTTTCCTTAATCCAGCCAATCTTTCTGAGAATGAGGCAGAAAGCCCATGAAAGAACAGCCGGAAGAATGAAGCTTATGAGGATAAGTCCTATCCAGTCAAAGGCGGTAATACCGGCCTTTGTGCCGTTGGCAATGGAATTGACCCAGCCGGTGTAAACGCCTATCTGACCGACAAGGCCGCATGTGCCCATGCCGGAGGAGACTGCCGCACCGTTCATTTCAAGCTTGAAAATGCATGTCGCTATCGGTCCGGTTATCATCGAGGCGAGTGTCGGCGGAATCCAAATCCGGGGATTCTTAACGATATTGCCCATTTGAAGCATGCTTGTGCCGAGACCCTGCGAAACAAGGCCGCCCCACTTATTTTCACGGAAGCTCATGACGGCAAAGCCTATCATCTGAGCGCAGCAGCCTGCGAGAGCCGCTCCGCCTGCGAGACCTGTAAGTCCGAGAGCCGCACAAATTGCCGCACTGCTTATCGGGAGGGTGAGAGCGATGCCGACTATGGCAGAAATTATAATGCCCATCAGGAACGGACGAAGCTCTGTTGCCCACATTATAGCGTGTCCGACTGCGCTTGCTGCCTTGCCGATATATGGCGCACAGAGCATCGAGAGCACACAGCCGAGACCGATCGTGACAACCGGAGTGACGAGAATGTCAAGCTTTGTTTCCTTGCTGACAGCCTTGCCAAATTCGGCGGCAACTATCGTGATGAGCAAAACTGCGAGTGGACCGCCTGCGCCGCCGAGCTTATCTGCGGCATATCCCACGGTTGCGAGCGAGAAAAGGACAAGCGGCGGAGCTTTGAGAGCAAAGCCGATTGCGATTGCCATTGCGCAGCCCTTGACCGCCGATGCGAAATCTCCGATCGTGACGAGTGCTTCAATCGAAAACTGAGAGCCTATCGTTGAAAGAATCGTGCCGACAAGCAGGGAAGCGAAAAGACCCTGCGCCATTGCGCCGAGAGCATCAATTCCGTATCTCTTTGCGGAAAATTCGATGTCCTTGCGCTTGAGAAACGCTTTGAATTTTGACATTGGAGACCCCTCCTGTGTTTTTATAAGGTTTTTATATCCGCATCAAGGCTGTTTTCGGAAATGTTGTTCCAAAAGCCGCAAGCCTTGACTGTTACCGTGTAATTTGTGTTTGGCTCAAGATCCGTGAAGATGTACGATCTTGTCTTCGGCATATCATAAAAATAATATTCCGACCATATACTTAAATGTCTGACGACGAAGCCATCGGCATTTCTGAGCACTATATCGTAACAGTTGACATAATCCTCGTCAATTTTTGCCTGGTCGAATTCAATCTTAAAAGAAGTGTCCGTTACGTCCGAAATTGTCAGCCTTGCATCGTCGGCAAAATAGGGGAGAGCCTTTGTTTTGTATCTGTCGGCGGTGTATGTAAATGAGCTGATGTCGCTCGGAGTGTCGATTCTGCGTACCTGCGGGAAGAAGTGACCCGTCAGCACGTCGAAGGGATATACCCTTACTCTGTTATCCTTATCGGCCTCAACGATGAGCATTTGAGCGGCATTTTCCTTGTTATCGGGTATCGAGCCTGTGATCTTGTCGAACTCGTCCATTTCAAAATAGCTGAGAGTGCCCGTGCCGAGCGAGGTGAAATGCTGCTGGTGAATCGACCTCGGGTCGTTTATCGGAGCGTGGGAGTGGCCGGAGAAATGAATTATCTGCGGATAGTTCATATAGGTCGTTATCAGCTCGTCCTCGCCCCAAAGGATACTTCCGTAAACCGTGTTGGTGTTGTGGGGGTGCTGAAAGACGAAAATCGGCTTCGCCCTGTCGTCCTTTGCGGCAGAAGCAAGCTCACGAGCCATCCATGCTTTTTTGTTGTCATCAAAGTTACAGCTGCGTGACGGTGAAATCGAGACAAAATGGAAGCCGTTGATGATTTTGTGCTGATCCGGGTCCTGGCCGAGAATACGCTTCATTCTCTCGGTTGCCACCTCAGTGCCTTCGCCGTTTGTTTCGTGGCTTGCAAACGAGGAAATGACTTGAGTTTCGTCATAATTAACGCCCGCATCAAGAATGGTCTTGACCTTTTGCATCTGAATTTCCGTTCCCGAGTTTGCAAAGTCGCCGACTATGACGATTGCGTCGAGCTTTTTATAGCTCTCGGAGCTTTGAGCGATGGAATAAGCGTATTTCAAAGCAGAAGCAAATCGCTGCTCCTCAATGCAGTCCTCATCCTTAATGTGAATGTCGCTGACGACCATGAATCGCAGAGACGGGTTGAAATCTTTATCAAGCATTGTTTCAGCCTCCGTAAACATATACTTATTCCAATATACTACCAAACAAATACAAAGTCAACTGTTTTTGAGAAGAAATAAAAAAAGAGGGAGAAAAATGGATTTTTTGAAGAAAAAAAGCGGAATAACGGCTGTTTTTGCAGTAATTCTTGTGCTGACAAGCTTTCTGGTAGCGGTCAAGTTCCTCTCGGGCATGGTTGAGGAGCATTATGAAAGCATCAAAACGGTTTGCCTTGATGCAGGTCACGGTGCGGACGATGTCGGCGCAACCTCAACGGGCGGAGCAAGGCTCGAAAAGGATGACAATCTTCGCCTGACGCTTAAGGTGAGAGACAAGCTTGAGGAAAAGGGGATAAAGGTCATTTTGACTCGTGACGACGATTCCGATATCACGCTCAAGGAGCGTTGCAAGCTTGCCAACAAAAAGCGATGCGATTTTTTCCTTTCGCTACATAGAAACAGTTCGGCTTCCGGCTCGGGATTTGAAGCGTGGATTGCGAAAGAGCCGAAAGGCAGCGAGGAGGAGATTGCACAGGAGCTTGTTGATGCGCTCTGCGATATCTCCGGACTGCCGAACAGGGGAGTTAAAAGAGGATATCGCAACTCAAGCGGAAATAATTACTATGTTAATTCCAACACGAATATGCCGTCGATTCTTTTGGAGGTTGGATTCGTGACAAACGACGAGGACAACAAAAGCTTTGATAAAAGCCTCGACGATTACGCCGAGACCATAGCAGATATTATTTATAAAAGTGTGCAAAGCGAAAGCCTCACAGGGGAAAATCTGTGAGGCTTTTATCACGTTTGTGTGATTATTTATCCTTCTTAAAAAGATTCTTGAACCATTTGAGAACTGCGTTCTCTTCAACGGTTTCAGCCTCTTCCTTGACCTCCTTTGTCGGAGCGGAAACAGCGGCTGTTTCGTAAACGAACATTACCGATGTGCTTGAAGCTGAACCCTTTGTTGTGAAGATATCATACTTCTGACCTGCTTCGATCCATGCCTTTGCACGGGCGATAAGATCGTCGGCATTGTCGGCAAGCTTTGCGTAAGCTTCGAGATCGTTCTCGGAAATAATCTTATCGAGCGAGCTCATGATGCCCTTGAGTGAAGCGATCGTGTCGTCGTCAAGAGTTTCGCCGAGGGTGTCAAATAAATCCTGGTTCTTGTCAATCGTAGTCTTGAGCTTTTTGAGTGTTTCAATCGTCTGCGGAAGATTCTTGAGAGCCTTCTGAACCTCGGGCTTTTGCATATCCGTTGAAAGTCCGGTGATGATAGGCATTACGGTTTCCATATCTTTTGAAAGGGTCGGAAGCTGTTTGAAAAACTTCTGAAGGATCGGGTTGTTGAGAAGCTTTGCAACCTGCTCAAGGTCGGTGTCGTCAGTATCTGCGATGAGCTTTTCGATTGCTTCAATGTTTTCCTTTGTCATGTACTTTTCGAGCACATCAAGAAGAGCCTTGTTGTCGTTATAAAGCTTTGTGACATCGGAAACGGAGGAAGCAAGCTCCGTAAGGTTATCCGTGTTGGAGAAGAGCTTGTTGATAAGCTCGGTTGCGTTCATGCTGTTGAATTTGTCGATAACTGCCTGAACCTCGTTGAGGGTGTTCTTGACATCGGAAACTGTGTTAGGAAGGTTGTTCTCAACGCTGCTCTCGATAGCCGAGAGGGGAAGAACGGCGAAAATCATATTTGAAAGCTCAAACTTGTCTGTGTCTGCCGTAATTGTGTAGGTGTTGGAGAAGTTGAAATCACCGAGCTGCTTAAGCATCTCATCGCTGAGGTTGAGGCTCTCTTTGAGGCCGGGTGCGCCGACCATGAGAGCAATTTCCTTTGTACCGTCGCCGATGGTCTTGCCGTTTTCAACGGTAACGTTTGAGAAATTATCCTCCGGAAGGATCATGCCGCCTGCAACGATGAACGGCGTATAGATCGTTGTGTCTTTGCCGCTGACCTTAACGGTCTTTTTGGACTCGTTGTTGACGGTAACTACCATCTTGACCTGACCCTTTTTGCCTGCGATATCCTTGGCAGTGGTCTCCTTGCCGTCAAGGTAGTAGGTTATCTTGAAGTTAACCGGAAGCTCCTTGTCTGTTGTGCCTCTGTAATAGAGGTCGGTTGATTCCATGTTCCAGCGGTATGAGCCGTCTTTATTTTTGATAGGTTCAACGTTAGACTTAACGTTCTTTATGTCGGAAAGGTCGGTTTTGTCGTCGATATAGGTCTGAGCCTTGTCGGTATGAAGCCAGTCTGTTACGACCTTGCTTGTAACTTCGCCGTCGGAAGCCATGTTGACATAAACGGTTTCATTCTTCTTATATGAGGTTGCGGCCGTGTTATAGCTTACATTTTTTGTGTCGGACTGACTCGGAGCTGTGGTCGGTTCATCTGTGCTGCCGTCATTTTTCTTAGAACAGGCAGAGAAAGATGCAAGCATAGAAGCGCAGAGAAGAACGCACATGATTTTTTTCAGATTGTTTTTCATATTATTACCTCCGTATTGTTCAGGCATTGTTATCTGCCGTTTGATTTTCTTTTTTCTTCATTTTAAGTTTGAGTTTTTTGCCGAGGAAGTCATAAGTTGTTTTTTCGATTACTCCCTCAAGAACAAGCAACAGCGGTGTAAGCATGAATACTATAACACCTGCGCTGATGAGCGAGCCTCTTGCGAGCAGGAGGCAAACCTCTTTAACTATCTTGATATCGCAGGTGAGGAATACGCCGAAGGTTGCGCCGAAGAAAACGAGCGCACTCTGGAAGATTGAACGGTCGGAAGCGTTGGCGGCAATCTTGATTGCGTCGAGCTTGTTGTGGCCGTTTCTCATCTCCTCACGGAAACGTGTGGTAAGAAGAATTGCGTAGTCAACCGTTGCACCGAGCTGAACACAGCCGATAATTGTCGGGGCTATGAACGACAGCGTAGTGCCGGTTGCAAACGATATCGCCTTATTGACGAATATCGCAAGCTCAATCGACATAACGAGTATTGTCGGAATCGAAATCGACTTGAAGATGATTGCGATAAGGATGAATATCGAAAGAATTGAAAGCACGCTTGTCAGCTTGAAGTCGTGGTCGGTGATGTCGATCAAATCCTTGTACATTGCACCCTCACCGGTGACGTAGCCGTCCTTATCGTATTTCTTAACGATATTATTTATCTTGGTGAGCTGTTCGTTACATTCGTCAGTTGCGGCAACGTATGATGTGTTAACAAGAATCATTTGTCTGCCGCCGGCTTTTGCGATACTCTTAAGCTCATCGGGAATCATTGAATCGGGGATGCCCGAACCGACGAAGCTGTTGTAAGCAACCATGTTTGTAACACCTGCGGTATCCTTGATCTCATTCTCCATCTTAACAAGGTCGGAAGCGTCAAGGCTGTCATCAACAATGATGAAGTGCGAGGTTGCCATGTTAAATTCCTCTTTCATCTTGTTGAGAGCGGCGATACAGCCGATGTCGTCGGGCAGCATTCTGTCCATCGAGTAGTAAACATTGACGTTTGACTGCATGATGTATGACGGAATGAAGAGAACAACGAAGATTGCAACCCAAACTTTTTTATGATTGACAACAAAATTGTTGAGCTTGTCAAACTTGGGAATAAAGCTTCTGTGGCGATATTTATGGATAAGCTTGTCGCACTGAAGAACAAGAGCGGGGAGAACGACCGTAACGGTGAGAACGCCGAATACAACACCCTTAGCCATAACAAGACCGATATCCTTACCAAGTGAAAGATCCATGAAGCAGAGAGCAAGGAAACCGAAAATCGTTGTCAGCGAGCTGCCGGAGAGGGAAAGGAATGCACCCTGAATTGCGCTTGCCATAGCGTCTCTCTTGTCTGCATACTTTGGTTTTTCCTCTTCAAAACGGTCGATGAGGAATACCGAGTAGTCCATCGTAACACCGAGCTGCAGGATAGCGGCAATACATTGCGTGATGTACGATATCTGCCCGAATATGAAGTTTGTACCCATGTTGTAAACAACCGCCATGCACAGTGCAGCAAGAAGAACCCACGGCTCAACCCATGACTCCATACAGAACGTCATGACAACAAGTGCGATTGCAATAGCGATTGCAATGAATATCGGAGCCTGCGAGTCGGCAAGGTCTCTTGTATCCTTCATTATGACACCCATACCGCTTAGGAAGCATTGATTGTTAAGCAAGCCTCTAACGTCCTCAATAGCCTGCATGGTCTCGTCGGTGACGGCCTTGTATTTATATTGTATAAGCATCATTGTGCATTTGCCGTCTTTGCTGTAGAAGATATCTTTGACGGCCTGAGGAATGATTTCCTGCGGAATGCTAATGTCTGCGATATCGTTGACCCAGATAACACTGCTGACGTTATCGACCTTTGCAATTTTTTCTTTCAAGGCTGCAACGTCCTTTGACGGCATATCCTCAATAACAAGGAATGACATTGAGGCGCTGTTGAAGGTTTCGTCCAGCTCATTTTCGCCCTTGACCGAATCAAGCTCGCCCGGAAGATACGAGAGAATATCGTAGTTAACGAACGTATTGATGTAGCCGATTGCAGCGGGAATGAGAAGCAAAACGGCAATAATCGTTATCGTCTTCGGGTGGTAGGCGATGAATTTTGCGATTCTTTTCATTTGTAACCGATCTCCTTTTTTAGATTTTATATGGCACTTTACAATAATATGTAAAGATTAAAAGGGTATTAAACTGATTTATTTTTATTCGTCTGTCGGCGGTTCGGAAATTATGGTTTCGACGCTCCTGAAAAGCAAGGGCTTGATTTCCGAAATCTTGAACGGCGATTCAAAAACAAACGAATCGTAGCAAACCGAGCCGACAAGCGTTACGATAAGATAAATTCTTTTGAGCGTTTCCTGCTCCGAAAAACCGTTTTCGATGTTTTCGTGAACAAGCTCACTGAGCATTGATTTAAGCTCGTCGTCCTCAATCGTGCTGAAATAGCTCAGGCATGAGGAAAAATTTTTGCCCATGAGGGTGATGATTTCCGTATGCTCTTCAAGATAATCAACAATTTTTTCAGTGATGAAAAGCATCTGTTCGGAAAAGGTCATTTTGCAGGTCTCTTTCTTCTTCATCAGCTCTTCAAGCACATAGCGTAGAATTAAAGCACTTTTTCGGATAATTATACGTTCCATAAGGTCGTGCTTATCCTTAAAGTAAAGATAAAACGTTCCCTTGGCGATTCCGGCACTCTTGACAACGTCGTCGATCGAGGTGTTGTTGAAGCTTTTTTCGATGAAAAGCTCATAGGCGGCGTCAAGAATATTCGTTCTTTTGTTCTGTTGTTTTTCAGAAACCTTACTCATTTTTCATATCTCCGTAAATAAAATGACTACCAGTCACTTTTGCTTTCGTCTAACATTATACGCAAAAATGACTAATAGTCAATAACTTTTTTAAAAATTAATAATTTGTTAATATTTAAGGAAATTTGCGGGGATTGCCTTAATTCAAAATATACACGGCAAGGTTGAGATATGCAGCAAATGTGAGCCATAAAACATACGGAATTTGCAGCATACCGGCAAGTTTTGAAACACGGTAAAACATGACTGTCATGGTGATTGCGAGTGCCCAGAGAACGATCAGCCATATAAATGAAAAGAGATAGGCGTTAAGCGAAAAGAAGAATATCGGCCACATGAAGTTCATCGCAAGTTGAATGACATAGACAGCAAGCGGCTGCTTGGCTTCGCTCATGTCCTTTTCGTAAACAAGATATGAAGAAATCCCCATAAGAATGTAAAGCAGCGTCCACATCACGGGGAAAAGCCAATCTGGCGGGGAAAGGGACGGCTTTGTGACAGCTTTGGAATAGACGTCGAAGCCGCTGCCGACTATCAGCGAAGAAATTCCGCCGACGGCAAGGGGAATTACAATGGCAATTATCAGGTGCTTGAAATTGATATTTGTTTTGACGGTCAAAAAAATCACGCCTTTCTTATAAGTGTGGTGAGGTGTAATCTCCATCTTAGAACATATCATTAACTTAAAAACTTTGTAAGGAAACCATGGTATGATGCTCACATTGCATCGTGAAGAAATCAGTTCGGTTCAAAAATTTGTCTTTATCCCCTCCGGATTTTCAATCCACCTCCCCTTGATTCAACCAAGGGGAGGCTTGAGAATTTTGCAATACAGAATTTTTGCAACTATTTTAGCCTCCCCTTAAATGATTTAAGGGGAGGTGTCGCATGAGCGACGGAGGGGATAAAGATAACAGTGCAAAAAATATTTTAGTTAATGACATTGACTGAATGAGGAGTTTAATTAAACCTTGGGCGATTTGAACATCGCACCATGCAACGAAACTCTTCCGTTACACTTATATTATATACGAAAAGGCATGACCTTTATTCGCTATTCAATTACATTTTCGACCTCGCCGTCGTTTTTCATGCTCTTATCGGCACGGAAAACGGTCAGATGACCCTTCATTGAGTCCTCAATCGAGGTACACGAAACGGACATTTCGCCGTCACGGACATAACGGACAAAATCTCTGACAAGCTCCATATCGCCGCCACCGTGGGAATCGTCGGTTACATTGACGTCAACAACACGGTCAAGGTGCTCGCAGCCGGGTCTCGGATCAATGAGCGAAACAGTGAATTTGCCGCTTTCGAGCGTTCCGAAAATCTCGCCCTTGGTTCCGATAATATGAATCTTTCGCTGAGGAATTGCCGCTCCGCCTATCATGTTGTGAGTGCCTGTTGCGCCGCTCTTGAAGCGGACGGCAAGGCTCTGGTGGTCAACAACGTTGTTGTCGCTCTTGTAGGCGCAAACGCCGTAGGGGCTTGTTTTGAGAAGCTCGATTTTGTCCTCAATCGTTGCATTCTCTTTATCCTCAAGCTTGTCCCAAACATAGAACGACCAGCGGTCGGGGTGGTCGATATAGAGCCGCTTTGCCGAGTAAAGGCAGGTGTCAACAAGCGGACAGTCAATAAGACAGCGTGTGCCACTCTCCTTCGGTGCGTTTTCGGGTTTGAACTGCATCAGCGAACCAAAGCTCGAAACTCGGGCAGGTGCGTCGTTGCCCATGAGCCACATCATGATGTCGATATCGTGGCAGCACTTTGCAAGAAGCATTGTTGCGTGGCACTGCTCCTCGTTGCGCCATTTACCTCTTATATGGCTTGTGGACATATGATGATAGCTGACATGTTCGACTGTTTGAATATTGACTATTTGTCCTATCTCGCCGCTGAGGAGCGTTTCTTTTATACGGCGATAGAACGGAGCGTATCTGAGGACAAAGCAGACCATTATTTTGCGTCCGTTCTCCTCGGCACAGCTTATCAGCTCACGCATTTCCTCCTCGTTGACGGCGAAC
>CALBHM010000010.1 GCA_937892835.1 uncultured Ruminococcus sp.
TTTCTAAGCCCGAGAGCAAGGTTTTCAGAGCACCGAAGGAGCTTAAAGGCTTCGTAAAGGTTCATCTTGAACCCGGCGAGGAGAAGAAGGTTACCGTCGAGCTTGACGACAGGGCATTTGCTTTTTGGAACACAGCAACCGAGGATTGGTGCGTTGAGAGCGGAGAATATAAGATTCTCGTCGGCGCATCGTCGAGAGATATAAGGCTTGAAGCCGCTGCAAAAATGAAGTCGGAGGACGACGAGACAATAGTTGATTTGAGAGAATCGGCAGCTGTTTACTTCGAGGGCGACCCGGCAAGAGCAAGAGAGGACGACTTCAGGGTGATTTACGGCGGCGAATTTAAGCTCGCTCCCGAAATTACGAATGACAGCCTGAACAACTCAATCGAAAGAAGCAAGGGCAAAGGTCTTGCGAAGTTCATTTACAATACCGTTGACCTTGCCATGAAGCCGAAGGGCGGAGTCGGCAGCTCAATGATTACGAATACCATTATGCAAACTCCGATAAGAAACTATGTTTCAATGAGCAACGGCCTGTTCACCGAGGACATGGCTGACGGCCTTCTCAAGGTGTTTGAGGGTAAGGACGTTGCAAAGGGCGTCGGCAAAATCGCAAAGGGTGTGCCGAACGCACTTGTTAATCTTAAGTCTTTGTTGAAATCCATATAATAAAGGCGATTCACAAATTGTCAAAAACATGAAGGGGGATTATTTGGAAAATGAATAAGACAAAGAAAGTTAGCAGAAAGATTGTTGCGCTTGTTCTTTCAATCGTGATGATTCTTTCAATCGTTCCTATGAGCGCATCGGCTGCCGAGGCAATCAAAAAGGGACTGACAACGGATAAGGAAGTAAACTTTGCCGTTATGTCGGATATGCACTATTACCCGGCATCGCTGGCAGGCAACTACAATGAGGCTTTCATGAAGAGCATCAAGACCGCTCTTGCAAGAGAGCCGTATCAGTCGGTCGGCATTCTCGAATCTGCCCTCGCAGGCATTGCCGAGCATGCGAAAAAGAACGGCATGAAGTACCTTATCCTTTCGGGTGACCTCACATCCAACGGTGAATATGAGGCTCACAGACAGCTTGCCGCAAGGCTTGAAAAGTTCGAGAAGGACACAGGTATTCAGGTTATCGCAATCAACGGTAACCACGACATCAACAAGGCAAACGGCACTACATACGAAAACGGCAAGGCCGAGCTTGCAAAGCGCACAACGCCCGAGGATTTCCTTGAAATATACAAAAATCTCGGATATGACCTTGCTTATCACAGATATACTCCGTCAAAGGGCAAGGCAAATATGCTTTCATATTCCGTTCGTGCCGACGGCTACAGATTTATCGTTATGGATACGGGCAAATACAGCTCCGACGTAACGGAAAAGGGCAAGGATCTTGCCGAGACGGCCGGCTGCCTCACAACAGAGGCCACGAACTGGGTCCTCAGTGAAATTGCCGACGCAAAGGCAAACGGCGAGACGGTTATCGGCGTCAATCACCATAACTTTGTTCCGCATTTCACGGGCGAATATACAATTATTCGTGGCTTTGTTATCGACGGCTGGGAGGAGCTTACGGATAAGCTCGTTGACGCAGGTATGCACTTTTCGTTTACAGGTCATATTCACGACAGCGATATTGCTCAGACAGTTACGGACGACGGCGAGACGCTGACAGAAATCTGCACGGATTCGCTGACCGCTTTCCCGAACTATTTCCGTGAGGTAAACGCAACAACGGATGTTAACGGCAAGACAACAATGAAGGTCGAGAGCAAGGATGTTGACTGCGTTCTTCCTGTTACGGTTAACGGCGAGACATACGCAACGCCTTACAGAATCAAGTCGCTCGGCGATTCATTCTTTGGCGAGGGCGGACTTTCTGCAACGGCTCTCAATATGCTCTCAGGCATGCTCGAGGAATATTCCGAGAAAATTGCTGAGGACGGTATGCTTGAAACGCTCAAGGGTTTGGGTCTTGACATCGAGGGCATGATAAGCGGCTTCTTCGGCGACGGTCTTAAAATCGGCGATACCGAGCTTTTTACAACAAAGAACCTCATGGGCTTTATCGAGGATCTTCTCAATCAGATTTATGAGAACTATCTGACAGACCCGGACGCAACGGCCAAGTATCTCGTTAATTCAATCAATAAGCTGCTCAATGTTCAGGTTTCTGAGCTTCCGAATACAAGATTCATTGACGAATACGGCTTCGGCGACAGAACAAAACCGGGCACATTTGAGGATCTTCTTGAATGTATAATTGTTTATAAATATGAGGGCAAGCTCCATATGAAGGATGATGCTTTCATGATGGATGCCATAGATCAGCTCAATAATGGCGATACAGTATTTGATATTTTTGATGCACTCATTGATATCGTTGCGAACGATCTTCTTCAGGACAAGATTCTCAAAGACCTTAATCTCAACCTCGGTGCATTCTTCCCGGAGGGAACGACGCTTGAATGTGTCGGCAAAATCCTCACTGTTACAATGATGGTTCTTTTCCTCGGCGACACAAGCTATCTCAATGTTTCCAACAAGATTCTTGAGGCTGCCAATAAGCTTGGAGTTGTTGACTTTAAGTCGCTTTGGGGCATTGCAGAATACTATATGGGCGAATATCTCACCGATACTCAGCTTGAGGGTATCGGTCAGACACTCGCAAACGTTGCATGCGAATTCGCATATGACGACAACTATATCGAGGACGTTAACACGACTATCGTATATGACGGTAAGGTTACTCCGGCCGCAACAAGAGAGAACTACAGACTGCCGACGATCGTTTCGACAACTCTCGTCGCAGACCAAAGCTCAAGAAACGTAAGCTGGTAC
>CALBHM010000011.1 GCA_937892835.1 uncultured Ruminococcus sp.
TACGAGGGGCTGTCTTATTATAAGTTTCAACGTGTCAAGGTCGCAATATTCGTCAAGATTGAATGTAGTAACGTCCTTGAAGCTGATTTCGCCGTTGTTGTAAAGCTCAATGAGCTTCTTATATGTAGGAACAGGTGTTGCACCTGTTGCAAGACCGAGAACTGCGTTCGGCTTGTCTCCTATAAGCTCCTTGTAAAGTTGAGCGGCCGCACAAGCGATCTGCTCGGCATTGTCGAAAATTTTGATGTCCATTGTTTTGCCTTCCTTTTATTATAATGTTACCTCTTTGCCTGAATCCGAGGATCTGTAAATTGCGTCAAGAATTTTTGAAGTGATAACGGCATTGTCGATATATGCCTGATTTGGCTTTCTTGTGATAACGGAATCAACGAAAGACTTGATTTCCGCAGCATAGTCAAAGCCTGTTGAATTATAGTCCGGCGTAATATCCGTGAGCATATCGCCCATTGTGGAATAGAGCTTGAATTTTCCGCCGTACTGCATTCTTATTCCGCCCTTTGTTCCGAGGAAATCGACGAATGTTTCGCTTTCGCCTATGTTCTGCGCCCATGCACCGTTGAATGTGATTGCCGCCTTGTCGGTTCTGATGAGACCCGTGACAAAGTCATCAACGTCAAATGTTCCTGTTTCCGTATTTTTTGTGTCCTCTGCCCACATGCTTGTGTAAACATAGTCCTTCATCGCCGTGCCGAGCTTTGAATGTGCAACACCCGAGCAGGTGAGGGGAGTCGGATCACCGAGACAATAGAGAACAAGGTCGATATAATGAACACCCCAGTCGATACGAACTCCGCCGCCGGAGGCAGCCTTCGTGGTGAAATCGCCGCCGAGTCCGGGAATTGAGCGATGAGACCTGAAGCTGATGTATACCTGATATACCTCACCGAGAACATCGTCTTCGATAAGTTTCTTGATTTTGTTGACCGTGTCGACAAAACGGTTTACAACGCCGATTGAAAGCATTCTGCCCGTCTCGTGAGCGACCTTTTGCATTTCAAGAGCCTCGGGGAGTGTCCTTGCTGCCGGCTTTTCGCAAAGCACGTCCTTGCCGTCACGCATAAAGTCGATTGAAATCGGAGCATGGCAATCATTGTGGGTGCAAACGGAAACGATGTCAATATCATCATGACCGAGAAGCTCCTTGTAATCATAAACAGCCTTGCCACAGCCGTAGGTTTCAACTGCCTTGTCGGCACGCTCGGGGATAATATCGCAGAAATAGCGAACCTCAACGTTGTCAAGCTTAAGATAGCTTGGTATATGTGAACGTGAAATGTTACCGCAGCCTATGACGGCTACTCCTAATTTTTCGGACATGCATATCACCTCATGACAAAATATAGTAGTATTCTAACAAGTTTTTCAAGAAAAGTAAAGACATAATAAGAAATTTTATAAATAATGTTGCCATGTATAAATAACACAGTGCAATATGCACATATCTTCGAGTTTTCTTTTGTACATAATGCTTTATAAGAGTTTGGCGATTATTTAAGCAGCTTTTGTCTGCCGATAAAAAAACTGCCGCATTTCTGCGACAGTTTTTGGCTTAGCCTATGTTTTATACGTTTTCCTTGCCGTACTTCTTTACCATAGCCATCTTCATAACGAAGAGGAATGCGATTGTAAGAACAATTCCAATCGGAAGAACGATGTATGCCTTCTGAACGAAGCCCGAAACAATGTACATTACGAACGAGATGGCCGCAACTGAGATTGCATACGGAAGCTGGGTTGAAACGTGGTTGAGGTGGTTGCACTGGCCGCCTGCCGAGGACATGATCGTCGTATCGGAGATCGGTGAGCAGTGATCGCCGCAAACAGAACCTGCAAGGCAAGCAGACATACCGATTGTCTGGATTGCGCCCGAAGGGAAGATTGCGATAACGATCGGGATAAGAATACCGAATGTACCCCATGAAGTACCTGTTGCGAATGAGATGAAGCATGCAACAAGGAAGATGATAGCCGGAAGGAAGTTCTGGAAATCACCTGCAACGCTTGTCATAACATCGGCAACGAACGGCTTTGCACCGAGAACCGCTGTCATGTTCTTAAGCGATGTTGCGAAGGTAAGAATGAGGATTGCCGGAACCATGGCGATGAAGCCCTTGGGGATGCACTCCATAGCTTCCTTGAAAGAAACAAGCTTTCTTGCGCAAAGGTAAACGATCGTGAATACAAGAGCAATAATGCTGCCCCACGGAAGACCTATCGAAGCGTCTGTGTTTGAGAAAGCGTCAACAAAGTTGCTGCCGTCGAAGATACCGCCGACGTAAACAAGAGCGAAGATACAAACTGCGATAAGTACAACGATCGGAAGAACAAGGTCGATAACCTTACCGTTTGAGGACGGGTTTTCCTCCTCAACCTCAGCCTTGTCACCGCAGGTGTAAAGGTCGCCCTTTGTCTTTGCGTTGAGCTCGTGGATTCTCATCGGGCCGTAGTCAAATTTCATGAGCGTAATGCCGATGATGAATACGAAAGTAAGAAGTGAATAGAAGTTAAACGGAATAGCTCTGATGAAAAGAGCGATACCCTGGCCATCCTCAGCGTATGAAGAAACAGCAGCTGCCCATGAGGAGATCGGAGCAATCATGCAGACCGGGGCTGCTGTTGCGTCGATGAGGTATGAGAGCTTAGCTCTCGAAACGTTATGACCGTCTGTAACGGGACGCATAACAGAACCGACCGTAAGGCAGTTGAAATAGTCGTCGATAAAGATGAGAACACCGAGAGCAAAGGTTGCGAGCATTGCGCCTGCTCTTGTCTTGATGTGCTTCTGTGCCCATTTACCGAAAGCGGCGGAACCGCCGGCCTTATTGATAAGGGCAACTACAACGCCGAGAACAACGAGGAAGATAAAAATACCTGCCGTGCCCGAAACGGCGCCGATAAGTCCGTCATTGACAAGGATATCCATTGTTCCGGTAAATTTGAAGTCCGAGCCGAGAATTGAGCCGGCAAGGATACCGACAAACAATGAGCTGTAAACTTCCTTGGTGATAAGAGCAAGTGCGATAGCGATTACCGGGGGAACGAGAGCCCAATAGGAAGCTCTTACTTCGCCTTCGCCACCGCAGGTTTCGCATTCAACCTGCTCAACAATTCCTGTGCCGTCACAGTCGGTACACTTTACCGTTGAAAGCGAACCGCCCGAGACCTTGGCGAAAGCGAGAACTGCGACAATAACAATGCAGGCGATCGCCAAAATAATTTTCTTGGATTTTTTCACAATAAACCCTCCTGAATTAAAATAAAAACGACATGGTTCCGTATATTCATACCAACCATGTCATAACGACCATTACTTCATGATAGCACTCCACATACAAGCTGTGACAGTACGTTACATATTCTGCAACGTCCCAGCTATGGTTTGCAAGGCAGCTCCCCACGCTTCGGCGGTCAATCTTTTCACTTTCTGAGTTGCCTTCCCTGCGAAAGTTACTTGTAAAGCACCGCGCCTCCATCATCCTGAGTTATTCTCAGAACCATATTCTGTTTTTGATAAACGGATTATAGCACTATTATCGTACAAAGTCAACATTTTGCAACAAATTATTAATAGATTATTCTTAATTTTTCGGTTCATAATTTGTTGAAAACCAATAAAATCAAAATATTTTATAGTGCTATTATATAATGTATAGCTGTTTGCTGTTGTCGTTGTGACGATTTTCGGCATAGTATAAAATAGGCGGTGAGATAATTGAAACGAAAAAGAAGAAATACTCCGATCGTTGCGCTGCTCCTTATCGTGCCGATTGGGGTTCTGTTTATTATGGCGGAAATTCGCATATCAAATGTCCGAAAAGAGATGATAAGCTATGCCGCAAGGAATGCCGCTTCCACTGCTGCAACGGCAGGCATCGAGAATTCCCTCGATACAGACAAGGCGAGATACGCCGATTTGATTAAATTCGACAGAGACGGGAACGGAAATATTGTGTCCGTAACGACAGACGCATATTATCTGAATAAAATCGGTAATAACATTGGCGACGAGATTGACAAGTACATAAACCGGATGAAATCTTATGTTATAAAAATTCCGTTCAGCGTGCTTTTCAGTGAACAGCTTATCAACGGCAGAGGACCGAAAATGCCGCTGATATTCGTCATGACGGGCATAACAACGACCGATTTTGAAAACGAATTCACGGCCGCCGGGGTGAATCAGACACATCATCGAATCATGATGAACATAACTGTGAACACTTACGTTATCCATTCGGGTAACGTTACCGTCGTGCCGTATCAAACCAACGTTTGCATTGCCGAGAGCATAGTTGTCGG
>CALBHM010000012.1 GCA_937892835.1 uncultured Ruminococcus sp.
AGAGCCGAGCTTTTCAATAACCGAACCGACATATTGCTCGGGAACCTCAATAATAAGAAGCTCCATCGGCTCACAAAGCTGACCGTTAATTGTTTTATAGATAACCTCAGGGCGGGAAACCTGGAATTCATAGCCCTGGCGGCGCATTGTTTCAATGAGAATGGAAAGGTGAAGTTCACCTCTGCCGGAAACCTTAAATGTATCGGTTGAGTCTGTTTCCTCAACTCTCATGCTTACGTTTGTTTCAACCTCTTTGAAAAGTCGGTCACGGAGATTTCTTGATGTGACAAATTTACCCTCACGTCCTGCGAAGGGGCTGTCGTTAACGATAAAGTTCATTGAAATAGTCGGCTCGTCGATTTTAACAAACGGAAGCGGCTCTATACACTCGGGGTCACAAGCCGTTTCGCCGATATTGAGGTCTGCAATGCCGGAAACGCAAACAATATCGCCCATCATTGCACTGTCGACCTCAACTCTTTTAAGACCCTCAAACTGATAAAGACGTGAAATTTTAACGTTTTCCCGTTCGCCGTCCTGCTTGCAGAGGACAACGTTTTCTCCACGAAGAATCTTACCTCTTTCAACTCGACCTACACCGATTCTACCGATATAATCATCATAATCGAGGCTTGAGAAAAGAATCTGAAGCGGTCCGTCAATGTCGCCGTCGGGAGCACTGATATGCTCGAGAATTGCATCAAGGAGCGGCCTCATGTCACCCTCACGAACGTCGGGGTCGAGCGACGAATAGCCGTCCTTTGCCGAAGCGTAAACAACCGGGAATTCAATCTGATCCTCGTCTGCGCCAAGCTCGATAAAGAGGTCGAGCACCTCGTCAATGACCTCGGCCGGTCTTGCACCGGGGCGGTCGATTTTGTTAACAACAACAAGAACCTTTTTCTTGAGATTAAGAGCCTTTTTGAGAACGAATCTTGTCTGAGGCATGCAGCCCTCGAAGGCATCAACAAGGAGCAAAACGCCGTCAACCATGGTAAGAATTCGCTCAACCTCGCCTCCGAAATCGGCATGGCCCGGGGTGTCGACGATGTTTATTTTAGTGTTCTTGTAATGAACAGCCGTATTCTTTGAAAGAATTGTAATTCCACGCTCTCTTTCAAGATCGTTAGAGTCCATGACTCTTTCCTGAACCTGCTCGTTCTCACGGAACGTTCCGCTCTGCTTCAAAAGCTCGTCAACCAGTGTTGTTTTGCCGTGGTCAACGTGAGCAATGATGGCAACGTTTCTGAGGTTTTCTCTTTTTGACATAGTATCACCTTTCATTATCCTGTGGTTCGAGTTCTTGCAAAATCCCGCATGAGATGTGCCGATTTTGCAAAAATTCGAGCCACTTTTACATATTGATTATTATATTCTAATATATTATCGGTCGGTAGTCAAGTTTTATCACTTACATTTTGGCTCATTTTTAATTAAGATTCAGCAGAACAGTGGCAATCGGTATTTGAACGGCAATTATGGCAGGTTCAATTCAGTTTTGGCACGCATGGGGCTGGTTCAGATATACGGCATAAACGGTTATTTGTACAGTTATCCGCTTTTATTCATAAAATAATATTATATTTTTCATATTTGATTGAAAAAACTTTTTTTGTTTGATATAATGTATAAAAATGAATAAAGAGGATGTTTATGGATAATACAAACGCAACTGTTATAAAAAAAAGAAAAAAGAAAAAAATCAACGCAAAAAAAATATGCATAATTCTTCTTTCGCTGGCTGTTTTGTTTGCCGCCCTTGCGGTTATAATTCATTTCACAACAAGGGTTACGAACGATTCTTATGCGAATTGTGCTGTGGGCGACGTTAACGGAGACGGCAAGATCAATTCGGGTGACGCAATTCTTATTCTCAAGTATATGGTCGGTCAAGAGGACAAGCTCTTTGAGAATCAGATAAAAAATGCCGATGCGAATCTTGACGAAGAGGTTAATTCTCAGGATGCATTGCTCATTCTCAGATATTCAATCGGAGACATTTCCTCAATTCCTTATGACGAGCAGAAGGAAAGACTTCTTAACAGCTCATATAAGAGAAAGCAAACCGTTACCGGCGGAAGCTTCACTTCGACAGCGCAGATTGTTAACGAGTGGGACAATAACGACGGAACACATTCTTATCAGGTTAATCTGACGATTCGCAATGATTCCGATTCAGATTCGGATTCATGGAAAGCTGCCATTGTTTTTGACAAGGAAGTGGTTTCGCTGACAAAGAGCTGGGATTGCAATTCGTTTGTTGAGGGAAGAAGTGTTACCCTCGGCGGGGAAGAGATTGCCGCAGGTGAGTCTGCCGAGTGCGGATTTATCATAACAGCCGAAGAAAACATAGCATTAACCAATTTAACAGTGAGGTAATATTCATGCACAGCTTGGAGAAAAAGATTATCGCAATCATTCTTACAGTTATTATAACTGCATCATCTTTCACGGTCGCCGGATTTGCAATAAACAAGGATGCTGTTACGAAGGTAGACAGCGTTGAAGCTGCAACGGATGTGCTTCTTAACAATAACCATGTTGATGACCTTGAAAAAGATGAGGTTTATCCGACAATTCTTATTCACGGAATCGGTCAGGCAAAAACATTTATGTTGGACGAGGACGGTAATGATGCTGTTGATCCCGACGGTAAAAAGATTACGGGTTGGCCGCTGTATTTCTATGTTCCCGAGCTTGTTGTAAAGCTCATTGTTCCGATTATTCTTTCGCTTGTAACTCAGAAAGACTTCGGACTTTCAAAGACAGCATATAATGCTGTATACGATGCATTGGAGTATATTGCATACAATGAAGACGGCACGCCGAAGAATGATTTCCGTGTTGAAAATTATGATAACCGCTCTGTTGCCGAGTGTACAGAGGAGGAAAAGGAAACAATTTATGACCATGTTCCGATTAAGGGCTATACCGATGTAGTCGGTGAAGAAAATCTTTACTATTTCGCATATAATTCATTCGGCGACATGTATGAGATTGTCGATAATCTTGAAAAGCTCATTGAAAAGGCAAAGAAAGACACGGGTAAGGATAAGGTAAATCTTCTTCCAATCAGTCTCGGCGGCGCAGTTTCCGTTGCATATGTCGGCGAGCACCCGCAGGGTGAGGATATTAACAAAATCGTTCTCGTTGTTCCTGCCGCCGACGGTTCGGAAATCGTAGGAAAAATTATGCTCGGTCAGCTTGATTACAGCGACGCAGGCCTTTACAGAAATATGTTTACAAAGCTCTGCGGAGAGGATAACTACACCGGCTGGCTTATTAATATTGCAATCAGAGTTTTACCGAAAAATGTTGTTATCGGACTTCTTGACGGCGCTGCGTCGGGTCTTGCCGATTCGGCTCTTGCAAGAGTAACAACAATGTGGGGTCTTGTTCCGTCATCAATGTATGACGAGCTTGCCGCAAAATATCTTGTCAAGGGTACAAAGTTCGCCGACGATGTGGAAAAGTTCCACAATTCACAGGTCAATTATGTAAAGAATCTCAAAAACTACGCCGCAAACGGAGTTAAGATCTATGATATCAGCGGTTACGGACTTGAGCTTTACAGCCTCATTGATTCAGATTCAAATTCCGACAAGATAATTCATTCTGCTTCAACCTCACTTGGAGCAACCTTCAGCAAGGTCAATGAAAAGTTCCCGGCAGACTACACGCAGAAGAAATATCAGGACACTGACTTTATGTCTCCGGACGGTCAGGTTGATGCATCGACTTGTGCGTTCCCGTATACAACATGGTTCTTTGGCAATCAGGATCACGAAAAGCTCGCAAGGAACGACGTTGTAATCTCACTTGCAAAGGATTTGCTTCTTGTTAAGAATATGGACGTTTTCACAACGGTTGAATATCCGCAGTTTAACGGACACAGAAACACAAGAGACCTCAAGAAGTATATCGCCGAGGCAGAAAAGGTTGATCTTTCAACGCTTACCCCCGAGGAGGCGGAACGGCTTTCAACTGCACTTGCAAATGCAAAGGCGATCCTTGATACAACGATAGTTGTCGAGGGTGAGGAGGAAGCAGCAGAGGAGGAGCTTTACAACGCTCTTGCCGAAATCGGTGTTTACGAAAAGAAAGACACAACAAAGGATGATGTGCTTCTCTTTGTATGCAAAACGGCGAGTGAATTGCTCTATTATCTCTTCGGACCGAGAGGATTCGGTGAATCGAGAGCAGCATAAATTTTATGTATAACAAAATCCCGACATTGAAAAATGCCGGGATTTTTTGGGATTTTTCAAAAAACCATTGACAAACATATTTTTTTGTACTACAATGCAGTAAACCGATGAGGAAGAGTAAGTAAACTCCGACGGACACTTCAGAGAGCTGTAGTTTGGTGCGATACAGTGTGAAAAGCAGAGTTGAATGGACTTCCGAGGGCGAGCAGAATTAAAAGTATGCAAGCCGGAGAGGGCACTCCGTTAACAATAACCGTCGTATAATGGGGTACGAGCTAAGTGGACACGAAAATGTGTCAAGCAGGGTGGCACCGCAGGAGTATATCTCTTGTCCCGGCAATGTTGTCGGGACAGGAGTTTTTTTGTTTTTATGCCCCGGCACGGCTCAGACAAAAATATTTTTGAAAAGGAGAGACAGTTATGAGCAACACAGAAAAAATTCCGTACAAAATTTACCTCGATGAAAAGGAAATGCCGAAGCAGTGGTATAACGTTCGTGCAGACATGAAGAACAAGCCGGCACCGCTTCTCAATCCCGGCACGCACGAGCCTATGGGCTTTGATGATCTTCGTCCGGTTTTCTGCGATGAGCTTATTAAGCAGGAGCTTGACAATGACACGGCTTATTTTGACATTCCCGATGAGATTCTCGATTTCTACAAGATGTACCGTCCGTCTCCTCTGGTAAGAGCCTATTGCCTTGAGAAAAAGCTTGGCACTCCGGCAAAGATTTACTATAAATTTGAGGGCAACAACACCAGCGGAAGCCATAAGCTCAACAGTGCGATTGCCCAGGCATATTACGCAAAGAAGCAGGGACTTAAGGGTGTTACGACAGAGACCGGAGCAGGCCAGTGGGGCACGGCACTCAGCATGGCTTGTGCATATCTCGGACTTGACTGTAAGGTATACATGGTTAAATGCTCCTATGAGCAGAAGCCGTTCCGCCGTGAGGTTATGAGAACCTACGGCGCATCGGTTACTCCCAGCCCGAGCACCGAAACAGAGGTCGGCAAGAAGATTCTTGCAGAGCACCCGGGCACAACGGGAAGCCTCGGCTGTGCTATCAGTGAGGCCGTTGAGGTTGCAACAACTCATGAAGGCTACCGCTATGTTCTCGGCAGCGTTCTCAACCAGGTTCTTCTTCACCAGTCAGTCATCGGCCTTGAATCTAAGATTGCGATGGACAAATACGGAATTAAACCCGATGTCATCATTGGATGCGCAGGCGGCGGTTCAAACCTCGGCGGACTTATTTCTCCGTTCATGGGCGAAAAGCTCAGAGGAGAGGCCGATTATCAGTTCATCGCCGTTGAACCGGCAAGCTGCCCGAGCTTCACAAGAGGTAAGTTTGCTTACGATTTCTGCGACACGGGTATGGTTTGCCCTCTTGCAAAGATGTATACACTCGGCAGCGGATTTATTCCGTCGGCAAACCATGCAGGCGGACTTCGCTATCACGGAATGAGCTCTATCCTCAGCCAGCTTTACCATGACGGCCTTATGGAAGCAAGAAGTGTTGAGCAGACCAAGGTATTTGAAGCGGCAGAGCAGTTCGCAAGAGTCGAGGGTATTCTCCCGGCTCCCGAAAGCAGCCATGCAATCAGAGTAGCTATTGATGAAGCTCTCAAGTGCAAGGAAACAGGAGAAGAAAAGACGATTCTCTTTGGCTTGACAGGCACAGGCTACTTCGATATGTACGCATATGAAGCTTTCAACGACGGCACAATGTCGGACTACATTCCGACAGATGCCGACCTTGAAAAGGGCTTTGCAGGTCTGCCTAAAATGGACTGATTTTCTTGCTTGCAAGCCTTGACAAACCGATATAATTGATGTAATATATTCACAACAGCAGGGGTGCTGAGAAATCGGCTGAGATCATACCCTTAACCTGATTCGGATAATACCGACGTAGGAAGCTATTGAAGTAAAATCTACGCCCGGTGGTTCATCCGCCGGGCGATTTTCTTTGATCAGGTAATGCTGTGAAAGGAGTTTTATTATGAAAAGCAAAACAATGGACAAATCAAACGAAACGACCTTAAAGCTGACGGTCAGCGCAATCATGGTTGCACTTTCAACGGTGCTTTCATTTGTTAAGTTTTCCGAGCTTCCGTATGGCGGCTCCGTAACACTCTTCAGCTTCGTACCGATTCTTTTTGTAGGCTATGCTTACGGCGCAAAATGGGGCCTCGGTGCAGGTCTTGTTCACGGAATTCTTCAGATGATTTTCGGAATTTCCGGTGCAACGGCAGGTGCAGGTTTCAAATGGTATCAGGTAGTTCTCTGTGCACTTCTTGACTATCTTATAGCTTTCGGTGTGCTCGGTCTCAGCGGCGTGTTCAAAAAGTCAATCAAGAATCCTCAGGCTTCATTTGCACTCGGTGCACTTTTTGCTTGTGTACTCAAGTATATTTCTCATGTTCTTTCGGGCTACATCCTCTTCGGCGGTTGGGCTGAATGGTTCTTCACCGAGGGCGGCGGAATGTCATACGGCTCGAAGATTCTTTCAACTTACAGCGGAAACGTTCTTAGCGCAGTTTATTCGTTGATTTACAACGCAACATTCAGTATTCCGGAAACAATTCTTTCTCTTGTAATGGTTGTTGTTCTTATCAGCATTAAGCCGATTCGCAAGGCAGCGGGAATCAAATGATTTCAGTACAAAATATAACACGGGCGGTTTTCCGTCCGTGTTTCTTTATGCATTTATCTCTTTTTATTTTTAATTTTATCCCAGTATGCCTTTGCCGCCTGCTCCATTTTGTTGTCGCCGAATTCGTAATATTTGGCATTCTTTATTGCGTCGGGCAGGTACTGCTGAGGTATCCAGTGATTCTCATATGTATGAGGGTAGAGGTAGAATTGACCCTTATTCGGGTTGTCCTCACCGTCATAGTGCTTGTTCTGAAGCTGACGGGGAATGGGGCCGCTTTTACCGTTTTTAATATCGCTCAATGCTGCGTCGATTCCGAGATATGCCGAATTGGACTTCGGCGAGTTACATACAAGCACGACTGCATCGGCAAGCGGGATTCTCGCCTCGGGTAAGCCGAGCATGAGAGCGGCATCGACGGCGGCTTTAACAATCGGAATTATCATCGGATAAGCAAGTCCGACGTCCTCGCAGGCACAAACCATTAGTCTGCGGCAAGCCGAGGGCAGATCGCCGGCATCAAGGAGTCTTCCGAGATAGTGCAAAGCCGCGTCGGGGTCTGAACCTCGCATAGATTTCTGGTAAGCCGAAACTATGTCGTAGTGCTCGTCACCGTCACGGTCATATTTCATTGCACTGCGCTGTGTCAGCGAACGTGCGGTTTCTGCCGTGATGTGGATTATTCCGTCCGCATTCGGCTTGGTCGAAAGAGCGCAAAGCTCAACCGAATTAATTGCCTTTCGTACGTCACCGCCGCAAGCAGAGGAAATATGCTTTATTGCATCCGGGTCAAGCTCAAAATTCATTCCACGCTTTTCTTCAAGAAATTTGAATCCACGCTCAACGGCAGGAACGATCTCTGCAGGTGCAACCGCCTTGAATTCGAAAACCGTTGAACGGCTGAGAATGGCGTTGTAAACGTAGAAATACGGATTTTCCGTTGTTGAAGCGATAAGAGTTATTGAGCCGACTTCAATATATTCGAGCAGTGTTTGTTGCTGCTTTTTATTAAAATACTGAATTTCGTCGAGGTAAAGTAAAATTCCGTTCGGCGCTTCAAATGTATCAAGTTGGGCGACGATAGCCTTTATATCTGCCGTTCCGGCGGTTGTGCCGTTGAGCTTGCAGAGCTTTCTGTCCGTTGCCTTGGCAATTATTGAAGCAACAGTAGTTTTACCGACTCCCGACGGGCCGTAGAAAATCATATTCGGCAGTTCGCCCGATTCGATTATATTCCTCAGCGGCTTATTCTCGCCGATAAGGTGACGCTGGCCGACAACCTCGTCAATGGTTTGCGGCCTGAGCTGTTGAGCTAAAGGTATGGACATTTTATCGCCTCCCGATTGCATACAATTATATAATAAAAAAGCCGGTTTGACAAGGATAAAATGATAGTTATTGACTAATTATGTATTATGTGATATAATAACTAAAATTTTTTACATGAAAGGAGTTTGTCCACAATGGATGACCCGGGTGGGATTATACTCAAGCTGATTTTACTTTTATTACTTATTTTAGTCAACGCATTCTTTGCAATGAGTGAAATAGCGGTAATATCCCTCAACGATAACAAAATAGAAAAAATGGCTGAAGACGGCCACAAGAAAGCAAAGCAGGTTGTTAAGCTGACCGAAAATTCGAGCAAGTTTCTCTCGACCATACAAATCGGAGTTACTCTTGCCGGATTCCTTACCTCGGCGAGTGCATCGCAGACCTTTGCCGATATGATAGTCAAGGCTCTTGAGGGCACGGCATTTTATAATGCCCTCGGCGCAAGCGTAGTCAGCGGACTTTCGATTGTTATAATAACAATTATCATGTCGTATTTCTCGCTTGTTCTCGGCGAGCTTACGCCGAAGAAGATAGCCATGCAGGCTCCCGAAAAAATATCTTTCAAAGTTGTTGGAATTTTGCTTTTCTTCTCCAAGGTTTTTGCACCGTTTGTCAAGGTGCTGTCCGTCTCAACCAACGCAGTTGTTCGACTTCTCGGTTACAATCCTCATGCCGATGAGGAAACCCTCACTGAAGAGGAAATTCGAATGATGGTTGACGTCGGCGGGGAGAAGGGTGTTATCGAAGACGTTCAAAAGGAAATGATAAACAACATTTTCGAGTTTGACGATCTTGACGCAGGCGATATTATGACCCACAGAACCGATATGACGGCGGTTGACGTTAACGACCCGATAATGGACGTTGTTAAAACTGCGATTGATTCCGGCTACTCGAGAATTCCGGTTTTCGATGACGACCCGGACAATATAATCGGTATCATCTATGTTAAGGACTTACTCAGATATATAGGAACAGATCTTCCGAAGCACGCTATGAGAAAAATCATGCGTACCCCGATGTATGTCCCCGAATCAAAGAGCTGCGGCGACCTTTTCAAGGAAATGACAAGCAAGCACACGCAGATGGCTGTTGTTGTTGACGAATACGGCGGAACGGCAGGCCTTGTAACGATCGAGGATATAATCGAAGCAATCGTCGGAAATATTCAGGATGAATATGACGATGAAGAAGAGGAAATCTCAAAAATCAACGAGACAACCTTTACGATAGACGGTTTAACGGATATCGACGAGCTTGACGAGATAATCGGCAAGGATTTGCCGGAGGGCGATTATGATACCGTTGCAGGTTATATCATAAGTCAGCTCGGTTATCTCCCGAAGCAGGGCGAGCACAGCGAGGTTATGTTTGAAAACATAAGATTCACCGTTCTTGAGGTTGAAAATCGACGCATTGAAAAGGTCAAGGTCGAAATTCTCCCCGTCGAGGAAAAAGATGAGGACGATGACGACTCGGTCAAGAAAAATAAAAACAAAGATAAAGAATAAAATTATGGCGTGGCAATTTGATTGCCACGTCATTTTGATGTAATACCAAGCATGAAAAAAGCTCCCGGAAAAATCCGAGAGCTTTGATTTTGTTGAAACAAACTTACTTGAGTTCGATCTCTGCGCCAACTTCTTCGAGCTTAGCCTTGATGTCCTCAGCCTCGTCCTTAGAAGCGCCTTCCTTAACAGCCTTCGGTGCGCCGTCAACAAGAGCCTTTGCCTCAGCAAGTCCAAGACCTGTGATGTCCTTAACTGCCTTAACAACCTTGATCTTCTGTGCGCCTGCGCTCTTGAGGATAACGTCAAACTCTGTCTTCTCCTCAACTGCCGGGCCTGCTGCTGCCGGACCTGCTACAACTGCTGCTGCAGCTGATACGCCGAACTCATCCTCTACTGCGTGTACGAGCTCTGAAAGCTCAAGAACTGAAAGAGTCTTCAACTCTTCAACGATAGCATTAATTTTCTCTGATGCCATGGTAATTTACCTCCATAATAATTTTAGTAATTTTAAAATTTAGTTTCGCTGACAATTAAGCCTCAGCGGGAGCCTCTGCCTTATCGGCGATAGCCTGAACAGCACGAGCAAAGCCTGCGATAGGTGCGCTGAATACATTTGCAACCATAGAGAGCAATGTTTCTCTCGAAGGAAGGTTTGCAAGATCCTTGAGCTTCTCCATCGACATTACCTCACCGTCGAGGTAACCTGCTTTAAGCTTGAAGTTTTCGTGATCCTCTGCATACTTGTTGAGGATACGAGCTGCGGCTACATAGTCGTCCTTGGAAGTTGCGAGAGCTGTTGTTCCGTCGAGAACCTCGCCCATGCTTTCGAGAGACGTACCGTTGATTGCGAGCTTGAGGAGAGTGTTCTTAACAACTGTGTACTCAACTCCTGCTTCACGAAGCTCCTTACGAAGAGCTGTATCGTCGGCAACGGAAATTCCCTTGTAATCTACGATTACACCTGCGCATGAATTGCTGATTCTTTCTGAAACGGAAGCAACTATCTGCTTCTTCTGTTCCAATACGCTTGCACTTGGCATTTTTTTCACCTCTCATGCAATGAAATAGGTGCTTATAAACGAAAATTAATCCCTGTCCACTCACCGTGAACAGGGATATGACATACAAATATTGACCCGAAAAATCGGTTATCGTATGCTCCCATTCTCGGCAGGCGGTCTGTTAAAACCATTACGCTGATTGCACCTGCTGTCTTTGAAAAAGAACAGCTTAGTTATATTATCACACGTTATTCGTTTTGTCAATACTTATTTTTAATTTTGAACAAATTATTTGCCGAAAATCGGATAAACAGAAGCTATAAGCTTTTTAATTATGTCATTTGCAAGCTTAACAAGGTTTTCTGCGATAACTATGAATTGATTTGTGTTAGCTTCTTTTACTTCATAGCCCGGTATAGTGCCGTTACGGTTTTCAACTCCGTCAACCTCTCCGATATATCCGCCCCAAAGGCTGTAAGCGATTGCAAGCGCTTCTTTTTCTTCAGGAGTGGCAAACCCGTACTTTTCGCTGAAATCACGAAGCATATTATCGGCAATGTTGCCTTTATATCCAAGTTTGCAGAGAAGCTCGTTTGTGCTTGCAAGAATATCGCTGTCTGCTGTCTCGGCAAGGGATTTGCGAACAGTGAATGCAATCAGTCTGATGAGCACGGTGAAGTCATCAGAGTTGAGATTATATCTTTTGTCACCGATTTTACATCTGAGCTGAGCTAAGGTTATAGCGTCGTTGATAGTTTTGTATTCGCTGTCAGGAATTTCAAGTCCGTACTCTGCGGCTTGTTCTTTGATTCCGCCATCTCCGTAAATCGGTGTATCGGACATTTCTTTTATAGTGTCTGTAATCGGTTTAAGCTTTGCATAGAGTGCGCTTGACTCCTCAACGCCAATAGCTTCGGGGGAAATATTCTCTCTGAGGTTCTCGGAATACTCCTTATAAGACATGCTCCAAGTGTATTCCTGAAGATTGTTCTTCATCATTTCAAGAGCTTCGTTTGAGAAACCGTTGCAAACCACGGCAAGCTTGTCGGCATCAATGTGGTTAATTTTCTTTGTTTCATAATTGATTTCGCTGTCGGATACGTTGAAGTATTTGTATTCGGCCGGGAAGTTGCCGAGACTCGACATCGAGAAATCATAAATTGTATTGCCAAGAAAGCTTGTGTAGGATTTTACGTTGTTGCAATGCGTATGTCCCGAGAAAACAAGCTTAACGCCCAAATCGGCGAGAAGTCCCGCAAACGAATATGGTGTGTTAACAACATAGTTCTTTTCGTTGAGCTTCTGGAACGGGTTATGTTCAAGAAGATTGTGGTGCATAATCATAATGACCTTTTTGCCCTGCTTCTTTGCCGCTTTAATTTGTTTTACCGCCCAATCCATTCTTGTTACATCGTTGTTCGGAACAACTCGATATCTTTCATCGCAGGTGTCAAGGGCAACAAGGGTGTATTCATCATTGAGATTTGCGCTGTATGAGCATGTTCCCTTATCGGTCGAAAGAGCCTCATCATAACCAAATTCATGATAGATTTCCGTGAACTTTTTATGGTCAACCGGCTTATCCTTTGCATTATCATGATTGCCGTTTATGACATAAACTTGTTTCCCTGTTTCCTGTTCGAATTTTCTGAATTTTGCGGCAACAGCTTCGTGCTCGGAAACATAATCTCTTCCGTGTGTTGCAAGATCACCTGTTACAAGAACAAACTGACAGTTCGGATTTTCCGCACATTCCTTGAGAAATTGGTCGATTATGTATCCGCTTTGATTAGTAAGCGATTCGCTTTCCGAATTAAAGGTTGTAACCCAACCCTCATCAGCCAGAGTTGTTCCGGCTTGCTTTACGGGATGGACATAGTGAATATCCGATGCGACTGCAAAACCGTATTCCTTGCCGCTTTTTTCTGCCGAAGCAGTCAATGTAAGCGACGAGCATAAAATAAGAGTCAGCGAAAGAATAATGCTTATTGATTTCTTTAACATAAAACCTCTCCTTTTCGATATATATAGCTATTTTATCAGTGCAAACTGCGATTGTCAACGAACAAAGGAAGCAAAATTATAATTTTTGAAGAAAACAAAAAATTTTTTCAAAAAATCTTAATCTCAATAAAGAACAATACAAGTAGAAAATGTTTGTTATTTTTCTGTTAACGCATGGAAAAGAGCGAAATTGTGCCGTAAAGGCAAAAAGAATAATAAAAAATGTCGGAAGCTTTAAATTGTTAACAAACTGTTCATATATTTGCAACATTTTTTCAGCACTGATATAATACTATATCGGTGGAGATAGTTATCTCTATTTTCATTTTTATTTTCTCTTTCCCTTGAACGGTTCGATGTTGCACACGTCGGACCGTTCCCCCTTTTTACGGACGATTCTTAGCTTTTCGGATAAAGCAGTATTCAAGGCATTGTACAAAGTAACAATTTGTGCAATGCTTTTTCTGTATATTTGGAGACATCTTCGTATATTGACACAAAAGGGAAAATGATTTATAATTACAATGTATAGAAGCCCTCAGCTTCGGGCTTTTTACAAAAAATATTAAGGAGAAGTTGAAATGAAAAAGATTGTATCTTTAGCTTTGACGTTATGCATTATGTTGACGGTATGCAGTGCCGGATTTATGACAATAACAGCCTCTGCCGTCGAGAAAATCGAAGGCTCGGAGGTTACATGGAGTTTTGATTACACAAGTAAAACTCTTACCTTCAGCGGAAAGGGCAACATCCCAGACTATGATACATACGAGGATGAGGACGGCAAATCAACAATTCCGTGGGCAGGATGTGCTTACAATACAGTGGAGTTCGGCAAGGAAATTACCGGAATCGGTAACTATGCACTCAGAAAGAGTACTGATCTCGTTACTGTTACTATCCCCGAGACGATTAAGAAAATTGGCAACGGGGCATTTTCCAACTCGCTCGTTCTTAAAAGTGTTACCATTAAAAAGGGCGTTGCCGAGATAAGTGACGGAACTTTTATGGGTTGTACGGCACTTTCGACGGTTGAGCTGCCGGACGGCATAACAAGAATCGGAAAGAATGCTTTCTATAAATGTACGGCTTTGAAAGCTATTACCATTCCCGATTCGGTAAAAACGATAGACACAAGCACATTTAACACATGCACATCTCTTGAGACATTTACCGCTCCGAAATCGCTTGAAACAATCGGTGACAGGGCTTTCTATTGCTGTGAAATGCTCAAGAATGTAACATACGGAGATAAGCTTACATCAATCGGTGTAAGTGCTTTTGACAGTACTGCCGTTGAAGCTTTTAATGCACCTAAAACGCTTAAAACGATAGGCGACGGAGCGTTCACGGGATGTGAAAATCTTGCAACCGTAACGCTGGGAGATAATGTCGAATCAATCGGTGCAAATGCGTTCGACGGCTGTAAGGCGTTAAAGGAAATTGCATTACCGGCAGGTATTCAGAAAATAGCAAGTGCAGTTTTTTCAGGCTGCGAGAGCCTTGAAAAGGTTCTCATTCCCGAAGGAATTCAAACGATTGAGGATGAAGCTTTTTCGCTTTGCACATCTTTAAAAACGGTTAGAATTCCGTATTCCGTTAAAACAATAGGAACTAAGGCTCTCGGATATGGTAAGAGGGGGAAGCTTATAAGCGGCTTTAAGGTTACAGGTTATGACGGAACAGCGGCACAGAAATATGCTACCGATAATAAGATTGAATTTACTTCTCTCGGTGATCCGCTTGCCAAGAGCGGAAATGCCGGTGATAAAATCACATGGAAAATTGATGAGAACGCTGTGCTTGTTTTTACAGGCAGCGGTGCTGTAGCCGATTATTCAATTTATAATATGCCTGTTTATCTCAACAGTGAAATTAAGGAAATTGTTATTGATGACGGAATAACGGCGATTGGTGCATATTCGCTGTTCGGCGATTTCGGCGACATATTTGTTCTTCCGGAAAAAGTTACTTCTATCGGCGAAAAGGCTATCGGCTATTATTTTGATGAGGCCGGTAAGATAGTTAAAATTAAGGACTTTACGATTGTCGGTTATAAGGGTACGGCTGCTGAAACATATGCGAAAAATAACGGCTTTACCTTTATTGCAATAGTTGATGACGGCAGCTGCGGCGAAAAATCGACATGGGATTACGATAAGGCTTCCAAGACGCTGACAATCAGCGGCGAGGGTAAGGCTGATATGAATTATGACGTGACATCTATACCGAGCTTCATTGCAGAGGGCTATCCGGTTGAGAATGTTGTTGTTAAAGAAGGTATAAAAGAAATTGCCGAAAACGGATTCCTTGACATCGACAACGGGGACAGCAAGATCACATTCCGTATTCCGAAGAGTGTAACGGTTATCGGCAATCATGCAATCGGTTTCTCGGAGGATATCGTTTTGAATGACGATAATACTGAGGTCAGCAATTATATTCTCAATAAAAATTGTGTTATTGAGGGTTATGCTGCAACTGCGGCTGAAACATATGCCGCCAAGAACGGAATTGATTTCGTAACGCTTGACCCGACGATTGATCCTCCTGCTACGGTTGATACAACATTTAAACTCAGCGACAAGTCGACAATATGTACTCTTGACGAGAAAACAAAAATAATCAAGATTTACGCTCAGGATGTAACAGAAGAGAAGATCATGGCTGATTTTGTTATCGGCAAGGATCTTGTGGTCAGTGAAATTAAAAAGGTAGCAACCGGGGCAACGCTTAAGACATCATACAGTGCATCTGTTTCAAACACATATACGCTTGCACTCATGGGTGATGTTAACGGCGACGGTGCAATCAACTCTGCCGATGCTCTTTGCGTTCTCAGACATTCGGTTGCTCTTTCAACACTTGCCGGAGCAAACCTTGTGGCTGCCGATCTTGATGCAAACAATAATGCCAATTCATCGGACGCTTTGAATATTCTCAGAATTTCGGTCGGTCTTGATAATCTCGGAAGTTTTTATCCTAAGGCTGCGGCTCCCTCAAAGCCGTAAACCCCGATCAAAACGGAAATAAAATAAACATTTAAGCAATTTAGGACGCAGGCTTAATGCTTGCGTCCATATTTTTCACTCCGTTTTTAATAATATTCAACATATTTTTTAAAAACCT
>CALBHM010000013.1 GCA_937892835.1 uncultured Ruminococcus sp.
GGAGCTTTACGGCTTTTCGACGCCGAACGAGCTGGATGCCTTTAGGCAGCTCATCACCGTTTCGGGTGTAGGTCCAAAGGCGGCACTTGCGATACTCTCCGTGCTGACTCCCGATAAGCTTGCATTGAGCATTGCTTCGGGCGATGCGAAGTCGATCACAAAGGCGCAGGGCGTCGGCGCAAAGATAGCAAACAGAATTATTCTTGAACTAAAAAATAAGTTCAGCGCAGAGCTTACGGATGAGCAGTCCGAGCTTGTCGGAGCGGTTCAGATGACGGCAGGTGCGGAGAACGTCAGCGAGGCTATAGAGGCTCTCATTCAGCTCGGCTACAGCAGGTCGGAGGCCGCCGTCGCACTCGGTAAGCTTGACAGCAGCTTGTCTGTTGAGGAGCTCATAAGACAGGCACTTAAATCATTGATATAAGGAGGGAACGACATGGAGGATATGGATTTTGAAAACCGAATAGTCGCTCCCGAATACATGGATAACGATTCCGATGTTGAGTTTCAGCTTCGTCCGAGGACGATGAGCGATTATATCGGACAGACTAAGGTTAAGGAAAATCTTTCAATTTATATAGAGGCGGCGAAAAAGAGAAACGAGCCGCTTGACCATGTGCTTCTCTACGGCCCTCCGGGTCTCGGAAAGACTACGCTCGCCGGCATCATTGCCAACGAGATGGGCGTTAATTTCCGTGTTACCTCAGGTCCGGCAATCGAAAAGCCAAAGGATTTGGCAGCACTGCTTACGAATCTCAGCGAGGGTGATGTACTCTTTATTGACGAGATTCACAGAATGAACAGGAGCGTTGAAGAGGTTCTCTATCCGGCGATGGAGGACAATGCGCTTGATATAATCATCGGTCAGGGTCCGTCGGCAAGGAGCATAAGAATTGACCTGCCGAGGTTCACACTTGTCGGCGCAACGACGAGAGCAGGTCAGCTCAGTGCGCCGCTTCGTGACCGTTTCGGTGTTATTGCAAGGCTCGAGCTTTATTCGCCCGAAGATCTGAGCAGTATCGTAAAGAGAAGCGCAGGAATACTTAATATAGAAATCACCGACGAGGGAGCTTATCAGATAGCCTCTCGTTCAAGAGGAACGCCGAGAATTGCAAACAGATTCTTAAAGCGTGTGCGTGACTTTGCGCAGGTGCTCGGTAACGGTATTATCACCGATGAAAATGCGGACCTTGCGCTCAATCGCCTTGAGGTTGATCCTCTCGGTCTTGATTCGATCGACCGATTGCTTCTGACGGCGATGATAAAGAACTACAACGGAGGCCCGGTGGGTCTCGAAACGATCGCCGCCGCAATAGGCGAGGAAGCGATCACAATTGAAGATGTCTATGAACCGTACCTGATGCAGATCGGATTTCTTTCGAGAACTCCGAGAGGACGTATGGTTACGCCTGCCGGCTATGCTCATTTGGGTATGCCGATGCCAGCTCAGAACGGAGTAAATAACAACCCGGTTCCTTTGGCGGAACAGCAAAAATTTGAACTATAATTCGGAGGTCATTTTATGGGCAGATTATTCGGAACAGACGGTGCAAGAGGAGTTGCAAACTCGGAGCTTACCTGCGAGCTTGCCATGCAAATCGGACGTGCGGCTGCGATGGTTCTCATTGACGAGAATAAAAAACGTCCGAGAGTTATGATAGGAATGGACACAAGAATTTCATCAAATATGCTTTGCTCTGCGATTACGGCAGGTCTTTGCTCGGTCGGTGCCGACGTTATGCATCTCGGTGTGCTTCCCACACCTGCGGTCGCTTTCCTTGTTAAAAAATACGAATATGATGCGGCGGTAATGATCACCGCTTCGCACAATCCTTGCGAATATAACGGAATTAAAATTTTCCAGGCGGACGGCTACAAGCTTCCCGATGAGCTGGAGGAGAAAATCGAGGCTATTATCCTCGACGGCGTAACACTTCCTCCGGTTAAAATCGGCGCCGATATCGGACGTATCAGAAGCTCCGAAATGCCGACGTTTGATTATACACGTCATCTTATTTCGACGGTTGAGGGAATGGACTTCTCCGGATATAAGGTTGCTCTTGACTGTGCAAACGGTGCGGCGAGTGTAACGGCACCCGACCTTTTCACCGAGCTCGGAGTTGACAGTCACATCAAGTCATCAATGCCGAACGGTATCAATATCAACCGTGAGTGCGGTTCAACTCACCTCGACGGACTTCAGAGATATGTCAAGGAATACGGCTGCGACGTAGGCTTCGCCTTCGACGGCGATGCAGACAGAATGCTGGCTGTTGACGAGAACGGCGAGATTGTTGACGGCGATAAGATTATCGCAATCTGTGCAAAGGACATGAAGGAGCGAGGAGTTCTCACCGATGACACGGCCGTTGTTACGGTTATGAGCAATATGGGCTTCTTTGAATTCTGCAAGAAGAACGGTATCAAGACCGAGATCACAAAGGTCGGAGACAGATACGTTCTTGAAAATATGAGAGAGAACAACTTCAAGATAGGCGGTGAACAGTCGGGTCACGTTATTTTCTTCGACTATGCATCGACGGGCGACGGTCAGCTTACCGCTCTCCAGCTGCTCGCAGTTATGAAGAGAACAGGCAAAAAGCTCTCCGAGCTTGCCGCAGAGATGGAAGTATTCCCGCAGGTTCTTATCAATGTCAGAGTTTCCCAGATGGGCAAGGCTCGCTACGACAAGGACGAGGAAATCAAAAAGGCTATTGCAAGCGCAGAAAAGGAACTCGGCGATTCAGGCAGAGTGCTTGTCCGTGTATCGGGCACAGAGCCTCTTGTAAGAGTTATGCTCGAGGGCAGGGACAAGGACAAGATTCAGATCCTTGCCGAGGAAATTGCACAGGTAGTTAAAGAAAGACTTATATAAACGGAGGATGTCAGAATGAGAGTTGCCGACGGTTGGAAGGATTATGAATTGCTGGATTGCTCCGACGGAGAAAGACTTGAGCGTTGGGGCGAGGTTATCCTTATCCGTCCCGATCCGCAGGTTATTTGGAAAACTCCCAAAAAGCATCCCATGTGGAAGAAAGCTAATGCCAGGTATCTCCGCTCGTCAACGGGCGGAGGTCACTGGGAGATTCTCAGAAAAACTCCCGATGCTTGGCGCATAAACTATAAGGAGCTCAGCCTTAATGTTAAAACCATGGGCTTTAAGCATACGGGAATTTTCCCCGAGCAGGCGGTCAACTGGGATTACACGGCCGAGCTTATCAAGAATGCAGGCAGACCCGTAAAGGTGCTCAACTTGTTTTCTTACACGGGCGGCGCAACGGTCGCATGCCTTAAGGCAGGGGCGCAGGTCGTCCATGTCGACGCTTCAAAGGGCATGGTAAACTGGGCGAAGGAAAATGCCGCCGCTTCCCATGTAGCAGACAGACCCATAAGATGGATCGTTGACGACTGTATAAAGTTTGTTCAACGCGAGATACGCAGGGGCAATAAATACGACATTATCATTATGGATCCGCCGTCATACGGCAGAGGCCCGGGCGGCGAGGTCTGGAAGCTTGAGGACGAGGTTTACGGCTTTGTTGAGCTGTGTACCGAGGTGCTTTCGGACGATCCGATAATGATGCTTATAAATTCATACACAACAGGACTTTCGCCGGCAGTTATGCAGTATATTTTGGGCGCACTTGTCGTGCCGAAATTCGGCGGAAAGGTGACGGGCAGCGAAATCGGTTTGCCTGTTACGCAGACAGGCATGGTTCTCCCGTGCGGCGCATCTGCAATTTGGAAAAAGTAAATCGGAGAAATACAAATTATGAGCGATACCATTATAAAATTCGATAACGTTTCGTTTGCCTACGAGCCGGAGGACGAGGAGGTTGTCAGAGCTGTTAACGATTTCAGTCTTGATGTGCCCGGAGGTCAGTTCCTTGCCGTACTCGGCCATAACGGCTGCGGCAAATCGACGGTCGCAAAGCTGATTAACGGCATACTTGTTCCGAATAAGGGCAAGGTTACGGTCGAGGGAATGGATACATCGGACGAGGAAAAGACGGTTGATATCCGAAGAATTGTCGGCATGGTTTTCCAAAATCCCGACAATCAAATCGTTGCGACGATTGTTGAGGATGACGTTGCATTCGGCCCGGAAAATCTCGGCGTTGAACCGTCGGAGATAAGAAAAGCGGTTGACAGCGCACTGAAAGCGGTCGGAATGTATGAATTCCGCAAGCGTGAACCTCACCGTCTTTCGGGCGGACAGAAGCAGAGAGTTGCCATTGCCGGCGTTATCGCAATGAACACTAAATGTATCGTTATGGACGAGCCGACAGCCATGCTTGACCCTCAGGGCAGAAAAGAGGTCATGGATACGGTAATGAAGCTTAATAAGGAGTTTGGAATTACCGTTATCCTCATTACTCACTATATGGACGAGGCTGTTAAGGCAGACAGAGTAGTTGTTATGGACGGCGGAAGAATCGCTATGGACGGCACTCCGAAAGAGGTTTTCAAAAACGTTGAAAGAATGAAAAATCTGGGACTTGATGTGCCGCAGGCAACAGAGCTTGCCTACAGGCTCAGGAAAAAGGGCTTCAAGCTTCCCGATGATATACTCGACGAAAACGAATGCGCCGAGGCCATTCTCAAAATTTTGGAGGTGAAGAAGTGATGCCGATACTTTCAATGCAGGGCGTTACTCACCTTTACAATGAGGGAATGCCGAGCGAATCAAAGGCGATTGACAATATAAATCTTGATATAGAAGAGGGCGAATTGGTCGGAGTTATCGGTCACACCGGATCGGGCAAAAGTACCCTCGTTCAGCATTTTAACGGAATCCTCAAGCCGAACAGCGGCAAGGTTATCGTTGACGGTGTTGATATTTGGTCGGATAAAAAGGCAACAAGAGAGGCTCGCTTCAAGGTCGGGCTTTGCTTCCAGTACCCCGAATACCAGCTCTTTGAGGAGACCGTGTATAAGGATATTTCATTCGGCCCGAAGAATATGAAGCTCTCCGATGAGGAGATAGCCAAAAGAGTTGTTTCTGCGGCGGCATATGTCGGACTGAAAAGAGAATTGCTCGAAAAATCACCGTTTGATCTTTCAGGCGGTGAAAAAAGACGAGCGGCAATAGCCGGCGTTATCGCCATGCAGCCGAAGGTTCTCATTCTTGACGAGCCGACGGCAGGTCTCGACCCGATAGGCAGAGACACAATACTTGACATGATAAAGAATTACCGTGAAAAAACCGGAAGTACGGTTCTGCTTGTTTCGCACAGCATGGAGGACGTTGCGAGGATCGCAACCAAGGTTGCCGTCATGAACAATGCAAGGCTCGAAATGTACGGAACGGTTGACGAGGTTTATTCGCACGCCGAAAGGCTCAGAGAGATAGGACTGAATATTCCGCAGATTTCAAAGGTCTTTGAGATACTCAAAAAGAACGGATACGATTTCGGCTCGGTTTATACCGTTGACCGTGCCGTTGAGGTTCTGACGAGGTAGAGACTGCTATTATTTCCCTGCACAGGAGGTGCAAGCCGGTGTTAAAAGACATCACGATAGGTCAGTATTACAACGTTGAATCGCCGATTCATCGCATGGACGCAAGAATGAAAATCATACTGACCGTCCTGTTTATTGTTTCGATTTTTATGTGCAAAAGCTTTGAGGCTCTCGGTCTCATGGTGCTTTTCACGTTGATAGTTAATATAATTTCAAAGGTTCCCGTGAAGATGGTCGCAAAAAGTCTTAAGCCGATCGTCGTTATAGTTCTGTTCACTTCAATTCTGAACATTTTCTATATCCGAGGCGGCACGGAGCTTGTCAACTGGCATTTTATCCACATCACGACTAACGGACTCTTTACCGCCCTGTTTATGGCGATAAGAATAGTTTGCCTTGTCGTTATCAGCTCGCTTCTGACCTACACGACTACACCGACCGTTTTGACGGATTCCCTTGAAAAGCTTTTTGCTCCGCTTAAGCTCATCAAAGTGCCGGTATCAACACTCGCAATGATGATGACGCTGGCTTTGCGCTTTATTCCGACACTCATTGACGAGATAGACAGAATTACAAACGCTCAAAAGGCGAGGGGAGCCGACCTTGACAACGGTAGCTTTATGCAAAGGGTCAAGGCACTTGTGCCGATTATTGTTCCTCTTTTTGTCTCGTCGATAAGACGAGCCTATGAGCTTGCCGACGCAATGGATTGTCGATGCTATACGGGCGGCCCGGGCAGAACGAGAATGAAGCAAATGAATCTCAGGGCAACGGATTTTGTATGGCTCGGTGCAGCACTTGTTTATTTTGCGGGAATTATTGTACTCAATTATTATTTCAAGGCGGTGCTTGTTAAATGAGAAACCTTGTGCTTCGCCTGATGTATGACGGCACGGATTTTCACGGCTGGCAGGTTCAGCCGAACGGAATAACCGTTCAGGAGTGCTTGCAGGACGCTGTTGAAAAGATTCTCGGTGTGCGTGAGAACATAACCGGTTGCAGCCGCACGGACGCAGGGGTCCATGCCAATGATTTTTGCTGCACGCTGAAAACGGAGAATGATATCGACAGTTATCGCTTGGTCGGCGCACTCAATGCGGTCTTGCCGGATTCGGTTGCAGTCAAATCATGCAGGGAGGTTTCACTTGATTTCCACCCGAGATATGATTGCAAAAGCAAGAGATATCTTTACAGAATATGGAACTCGCAGGCGAAGAATCCGTTTCTCAAAAAATATGCATGGCATTATAAAGCGAAGATAGATGCCGATTTTTTGAATGAGCAGGCAAAGCAATATATCGGAACGCATGATTTTGCAGGCTTTTGCTCCTCCGGCAGCAGTGTTGAGGACACGGTTCGCACGATTTACTCCTGCGGCGTAACGAGAAACGGCGACGAGGTTGATTTTTACGTTGAGGGCGACGGCTTTCTTTACAACATGGTAAGGATAATGGTCGGTTCGTTAATAGAAATTTCAGAAAAAAGAATTGAAAAAGACACACTGACAGCTATAATAGAAAGTAAGGACAGAGAAAAGGCGGGCAGAACCGCCCCGGCGTGCGGACTTTTTCTTGACAATGTCAGCTATGGGGAGGCAGAAATTTGAAAAGCTCCGGAAAATCAAAAAAAACAAAATTCAAATTATCGGAACGTGCAAAAAAGATTTTGACCGGTGTTCTTGTGGTTGCCGTTGTTATCCTCATTGTTATGACGGCGGCGCAC
>CALBHM010000014.1 GCA_937892835.1 uncultured Ruminococcus sp.
TAATCATTCTTGTGCCGTAAGCCGTTGCCTCAATCAAGGCTCTGTAGATATCCTCGGGCTTTGTCCTGAGTGTCATTCCGAGCATCATGCCCGAAAGGTCTGCATCAACAAGCACCGAACGAACGCCGTTCCACCAGTCAAGCGCAACAAGTCCGCTCTCGCCCGGCTTCTTCTGCTCGCACTTTTGGCGGAGAAATTTATGTATATTAACTCCCTGCTTCTCGGCCTCGTCATAGTAGCTCTTTGGCAGGCAGTTATCAATGAACCACTGGAAATGGTCGCCTACACAGCACTGACCGGCTTCGTAAGCGTAAAGACCGGGAAGAATACCGTCGGCAACAACACCGCTGATGCCCGGAACAGGAATTTCCTCCTCGCTCAGAAGCATATGACAGGTTGAAGTGCCCATGATAGCGAGCATTTCGCCCGGCTTTGTGATACCTACAGCAGGAACAAAAACATGAGCGTCAATGATAGGAACAGCGACAGCCGTACCCTCCTTGAGTCCCGTCATTGCGGCAAACTCGGCAGTAACCTCGCCCGCCTTTGAACCGAGGGGAAGAATATCTCTTGAGAATTTCTCGTCAATAACATGTTCCATTCTCGGGTCAAGTGCCTTGAAGAACTCGTCCGACGGATATCCGTTTTTCTTGTTCCACATACCCTTGTAGCCTGCACAGCAGGAGTTGCGAATCTCATGTCCGCACATCTGCCAAACGACCCAATCGGCGGCTTCTATGAAGCGGTCGGCTTCGTCATAGACTTCGGGGGCTTCGTCAAGTATCTGCCAGAGCTTAGGAATAGCCCACTCCGAGGAAATTTTTCCGCCGTAGAGCTTGAGCCAATCCTGATTCATCTTTTCTGCAATTTCATTGAGCTTAGTTGCCTGAGCCTGTGCCGCATGATGCTTCCAAAGCTTAACATAAGCGTGCGGCTCGTCCTTGAATTTATCAATAAAGCAAAGCGGCGTACCATCCTTCTTAACCGGCATAACCGTACAAGCGGTGAAATCAAGTCCGAGACCGATAATGTCCTCCGCATTTACTCCGCTCTTTTTTATAACGTCGGGAATAGTTGTTTTTAGCA
>CALBHM010000015.1 GCA_937892835.1 uncultured Ruminococcus sp.
ATTTTCTTCTTGACGATGCGGCAACAACGCATGACTTTGCGGAATTCGTAAACTGCTTTGCCCTCTCGGATTATTGCTATTCCAAGGAAAAGTCGCTTAAAATTCTTCAAGAAGAAATCCTCAGATGCAAAATGCTGCCCGAGGAATAAATCGAATATAACCTTAAGAACCGACAGCCTGTGCAATCGGTTCTTTTTTATTTATTCTTTAATTATAAAATATAGTTTATGTTCTTCTTTAGAAAATATTGCATATATCAATGTGATAAAATAAAATGTAAAATTATAAATCCCGATTGGAGGTATTTATATGAAAAAGAAAATCATCAAATGGCAAAGTCTGATTCTCGTGATGGCAATGCTCATCACGGTCATGGTTCCCGCTTTCGGAACAACAGCTTCCGCGGCAGCTACCCATGTAATCGACATTTGCCAAGAGGACGGCACCTCCGTCACGGAGCAAATCTCCCTGATGGAAAGCGAACAGCTTCAGCTGACGTACAAGCTGCTTGACTGCTCAATGCCGGACGGCGGTTACATAAAGTGGACAAGCGAAGCTCCGCTCATTGTTTCCGTTGACTCAACAGGAAAAATATATGCTCACGACAGTTCCAAGGGTGCTGCCGTCAGACTGTGGATTGACAACGACGTAAGAACCGTTGCAATCATCGGTCCGGCTCTGGCAAAGACCATGGAAAAGCTCCTGTTCAATGACAAAATTGATATCGACACCATGGACACGGAAGCTATTGTCGAAACCGTTCGTACATCTATGACCGGTGTTCCAAGCAACATCTCCGATTACCTTATCAAACAGCTTGAAGACAAGCTCAACTCACTTGATACAGGCATAACGGTCACTCTCTACTCCGCAAACGACGAGGTTCTCGCTTCGGATCAGGTCAGAGTGCTCGTTACCAATTCGGACAAATGGTACTCAAAAGTTATCCCGAACGGCGCATTCATCACAAACAAGGAATCCGTTCCCACCACGGTTGCGGTCGGCGGACATGTCAAGCTTGAGGGCGGCGTTACTCCCCTGCGTCTCGGATACGGCGTTACATGGAGCATTGACACCGACAGCATCTGGACTTCGGGCAAGGACTATGCTACGATCGACGATCAGGGCAATGTTACCTTCCTCAAAGAGGGCAAGGTCACAATCAAGGTTTCGCCAAACGCTGACGATCTTGTCGACGGATTGATGAGTTATATTAACTCTGCAATCTCTGCCGGCGAAAGCGTTGACACTGCTCAGCTTGCACGAATCATGATAAAGCTCCTCGGTCTTAACGTCAGCGAATCGGCACTCAAGGCGGTTCTTGATGTTCTTGTAACGGTCGCCGGTGCAACAGGCAATACAACCAACCTTATTGCAACAGCCGTCAAAACCCTTTCAAATTATCTTTTGAAAGCATCTATAAACGATTCTATTACATTCACAATAGTTCAAAGCCTTGAAATTGAAAAATTCAGCCTTGCGGCAGATAAAACAGAGCTGACCGAAGGCGACAGCACAATGGTAAGACTGACGGATATTGTTCCGGCAGGCTCAAACTCACAGAATGTTCTCTGGAGCTCTTCGGATGAGAGTGTTCTCACCGTCGATAACAACGGCATTGTTAAAGCAAGAGATGCAGGCGGAATTTCCTCGGCCAACAAGAGGACAGCAAAGGTTACAGCTACGGTTGACGGCGTTTCGGAGAGCCTTGAATTTACCGTTAAGGGCAAGCTCATCACAACTCCGGTTGACATCGCTATCGCAGGTCCGCAGGAGCTGGAGCTTAATACACCTCAGCAGTACACGGCCACACTTTATCCGACAAGGTCAAAGGCCGATATCACATGGGGTCTCCTCGGTGATGATGGCGAAACGGTCAGCTACGCTACAGACGGAAATGTTTCCAACGGCATGGCTACCCTTACAAAGGACGGTGTGCTGACCGGAACGAACGGCGGTACGGTTACTCTCTATGCCAAGGCAGGACTTATAACTCACGTTATAACCACATATCAGGTCTATATCGGCAGGCTTGCAAAGGGCGTTACGATTGACCAAGGCAAATTTGTCAGTGTTCACGTTCCGCTCTACAGCACATATAAGAACGCAAAAACAACCCTCACAGCTTCGATTCTCCCCTACGACGTAACAAACAAGAATGTGGCATGGTCGGTACTCTCGGGCAATATCGAGGTCAATGCCGATGGTGTTGTAAGCCCCAAGGGCTATTCTGCTGCATACGGTGTTGTACAGGTCAAGACCTACGATGGCGGCTACACTGACACCTGTACGGTTTCCTTTGCCAACTACCCTGTAACCGGAATCACTCTTGATAAGGATAATCTCGATCTTATCGTAGGCACAGGCGATATTATCAAAGCCACAGTTGCTCCGACAGGTACGGCCGGTGTCGGCGACGCTTCAATTAAGGACGTTATCTGGACATCATCAAATCCGACTGTTGCCACAGTTGACGGCGGTGTAGTAACTCCCGTTGACTTCGGCACAACCATCATCAAGGCAACAACGGTTGACGGCGGATTTGCCGCAAGCTGTACGGTCAACGTAAAGGCTGACAAGACGGCACTTAACTATGCAATCAACCTCGTTGAAACAGGCAGCGTTAAGGAAGAAAACTGCTCGGCCGAGGATTGGGCTGCCTTGCAGGATGCATACAAAACGGCAGTGGAAGTCAAGAACACCGACACGGTTTCTCAGGACACATGTAATAAAGCTGCACAGAATATCATTGACATCTATTCACGCATCGGTGCTTATGTTCAGGTTTACGGCATAACAATAACCCGTGACGGCGAGCCTGCACCTAAGTTCATCTCAAAAAAGGTTGAATTTTATTAGTCATACAAGAACAAGACGGTTCAGCTCGGT
>CALBHM010000016.1 GCA_937892835.1 uncultured Ruminococcus sp.
TCCCCTTGGTTGAATCAAGGGGAGGTGTCGTCCTTGACGACGGAGGGGATAAAGATTAAAGTCCGATATAATCTTGCTCCCTCAGTCGGCTACGCCGCCAGCGTCTTGCTGCGTCTCAATCACATCGCAACAAAATATAAATATCAATCAACAACCGTTTTTTTTGTTCCCGCTTTCAGGCTGAGGCTGTCATCATAGTCGAGAAGTTCTCTTCTTGTAACTTCGTGATTTCTGTTATTTACACTTTGTCTTAATTTAATAAAGTGACCCGTTTTCGGGTTGATTAAATAATTCATATAATAGTAGTTCTTTTTCGGATTAAAATCTTCATAAAGATATGAAACGTTCATCAGATTGTCATTTTCCTCACACGGTTTTATCCGATAAACTCCGGAATTATGGGAGGCATGTTTTGATACCCTCAAATCTATGCAGACGGGTTTTCCCTCGTCATCAAAATAGAACAAATTATTATCGACGCCGTAATAAAAAACATCATTGATACTGTTGACCGGCACCTTAAACTCCGTAAGATAATCCCTATATGTTTTATCAATTAAATTCATGGAATCCAGCTCGGGAAGCTCCTTAATTTGCGTCTCTTTAGCTCCGTCATATTTAACGAGCTTGCGTGACTCCGTAAGATAATTGAAGAACGAATATGGCTGCAGCTTGCCGAATTTTTTCGGTGTAAAAAATTCCACACAGTTTTCTAAGTTGTCGTCTGTACGAAAAATTGAATTTGTGTTTTCTATTGTGAAATACAGATAACCGTTGCTGAAAACACCGCATTTAACACGTATATAATTATGTTTGAGCGAAAGCTCAAGCTTCTGCATATCAAAAGCAGAGATGACCCCATCGCCCTTTTTCTTTACCAAATAATTTGATTTATAATCGGGTCCGTCACAAAATGATTCAAGATAGTAATCATATCCGTTGTTATCTTCAATATGAACCGAGTCAAGAGTTAAATAATCTGTCGCTCCGTCATCTCTGTTCGGGTATATATATTGAATACTATTTTGACATGCTTTATAGCTCGATACAATCGTTTTCGGATTCAAAAGCATAATGTCGTCCGTCGCAATAAGGTACATTGCACAAGAAAATACAGCAATTATTACAGCGACTGCAATAAAGTATTTTTTAATTGAACTCATAAATATTTCCCTTTCTCAAATTTTAAAGGCATTTTTATTTTACATATATTTCATTATTATGAATGTCTGTGCCGACTTCCGTTTGATAAGCAAGCTTCAATCCTTCGGAAATCAACAAATCTATCACCTGTTCCTCAGACATATCAGGGTTATCTATTAGCACAACTAGACCGGACTGTTCTTCCTTTTTTGCATCAACTGATCTTCCTTCTACTGTGAAATCAGTTTCTATGACGGCATGCCTTTCACTATCAAGCTTCCAATCAATGTCAAACATCATTTCGTTTGATTCATTGTTAATTTTAAAATTTACTTCATAGAGCCCGTATTGATCGGAATGTTCCTTTAAATTATTAAAGAATTCTTCATTCGACGTGTGAAAAAAATGTTCTTCGTTATTTTCAATCTTCTCTCCGTCCAAATAAAAGGTCAACAAACCATTTACTTGTATTTCATATTTTTTTGTCATTCCGTCAAGCGTTGTAAAATTGTATGAAGCATCCTTAATTTCGTAGTTTTCTACCTTTTCAATTGTACATTGAGGATCGGTTTTGGACTTTGACCGAACAGAAAGAGTTCCGACAATACCAAAACATAGCAAAACAAGTGTTGTCAAAAAGGTTGTTATCAAAAGAATTATTTTTTTCATAGATTCATTCTCCCTTTTTAAGTTTGTGTAACCTCACTCCGTCAGCCAAGCGTCAAAAAATGATTTACACGCTTCGTTTTTTGTATTATAATTATAATATAATAAATAATTTTCGTCAATAAGGATGTGTGTGTTATCAATAAGGACTTAACGATAGGAAAGCCCTATACTGTGGTTTGGAAATTCTGCCTTCCCCTTTTCGGCAGCATAATTTTTCAGCAGCTTTATAATCTCGCCGACAGCTTTGTTGCAGGCAAATTTATCGGCAATGACGCTTTGGCGGCGGTCGGCAACAGCTATGAAATCACGCTTATCTTCATTGCGTTCGCTTTCGGCTGCAATATCGGCTGCTCGGTCATCACCTCTCAGCTTTTCGGCGCAAAGCGTTTCAAAGACATGAAAACGGCAGTTTATACCACCCTGATTTCCGGCGGCGTGCTGTGTGTTTTGCTTATGGCTCTCGGCTTGATATTCTCAACAAAGCTACTTGAGCTTATCAACACGCCCGAAAACATCTTCGCCGATTCAAAGCTTTATCTATTAATTTACATAATCGGTCTGCCGTTTGTTTTCTATTATAATATAGCTTCCGGCATTTTCTCCGCTCTCGGCGATTCAAAGACGCCATTTATCTTTCTCGCCTGCTCGTCCGTTTCTAACATTGCCGCCGACATTCTCTTTGTCGCAGGCTTCAAGATGGGCGTCAGCGGTGTTGCATGGGCAACCCTCATATGCCAGGGCATAAGCTGCCTTTTAGCCGTATTCTTCGTATTCAGACGCTTCGCAAAGATTGAAACCGACAGCAAACCGGCCGCATTTTCATTTGCACTTCTCAAAAGAATTGCCGCCGTTGCAATACCGAGCATACTTCAGCAAAGCTTTATTTCGGTCGGCAATATTATCATTCAGGGCGTTATCAACAGCTTCGGCTCGGGCGTTATCGCAGGCTATTCGGCATCTATCAAGCTCAACAACCTTGTCATAACCTCGTTCACGACCTTCGGCAATGGAATTTCAAATTACACGGCTCAGAACCTCGGCGCACGCAAATTTGACCGAATAAAAGACGGCTTCAAGGCAGGCGTCAAGCTGACGTGGATGATTTGTGTTCCGATCGTTGCACTTTATCTTCTCGCAAGCCGTTATCTTATTTATTTCTTCCTCGAAAGTCCGACGGGTACGGCAATGGATACAGGCATGCTTTTCCTAAGAATTCTGACTCCGTTCTATTTTGTGGCAGCTGCAAAGCTTGTTTCCGACGGCGTGCTCAGAGGTGCAGGACAGATGAAAGCCTTTATGTTCGGCACGTTCACAGACCTTGTTCTGCGTGTCGTTCTCGCAATAATTCTTTCAAAAACCGCTCTCGAAGCAACGGGAATCTGGATTTCATGGCCTGTCGGCTGGTGCGTCGCCGGCGTGATTTCCCTCACCTTCTGCTTCAAATATATGAACCAAGTAAAATATGATGGGATAATCTAAAAAGTGAGGTAACGATTATGTTTAAAACCGCTTCCGGCAGAGAAATCACTTATCACGGACATGAATATGCAAATGAGATAGTAAGAACCAAAGGCAGCAACAAAATAATAAATTCAATAGATGAATTATTCGGAATTCTGCTGAAATCATGGTGCAAAGAAACCGCTTTTCCGAGTTGTCAATCCGATTACAACTTTAAAAATGACCCATCATACGGTCAATGTGCAATCACAGCGGTTATCGTATATGATATGTTCGGCGGATCAATTCACAAAGTTAAATTTTCCAACGGAGGAACGCATTATTTCAACAAAATCAACGGACACTATATTGACTTGACAAGTGATCAGTTTACCCTTTACAATCTGCCCGTTAACTATGAGCGCAACGAAGAAGTTCCGAGGCAATACTGCGGCAAAAATGCCGACACATCCAAAAGGCTAAAACTTCTGATTTCACGAATAGGTCAAAACCTCGACGAATAAATCTAAAAAAGGAAGATCATCATGTGCACAGCGGCAACATACAAAACTAATGATTTTTATTTCGGCAGAACCTTGGACTATGAGTTTTCATACGGAGACGAAATCACGATAACTCCGAGGAACTATCCGTTTAACTTTAAACACACAACGCCGATTGAAAGCCACCATGCGATAATCGGAACGGCACACGTTGCCGACGGCTATCCGCTATATTACGATGCGATCAATGAGAAGGGTCTCGGCATTGCGGGTCTTAATTTTGTCGGCAATGCGGTCTATGCTCAGCCTGTCGATGACAAGGCAAATATCGCACAGTTCGAGCTGATTCCGTGGGTTCTCGCTCAATGTGCAACGGTCGATGAGGCACACGCTCTTTTAGACAAGACAAACCTTGTCGGCACACCGTTCAGCGACAAGCTTCTGACGGCGCAGC
>CALBHM010000017.1 GCA_937892835.1 uncultured Ruminococcus sp.
GTACATAATCCGCAGGTAATCGAAGACCTCAGAAGCAAGGGTGTTGTGATAGCGAATTCGATAGATGAAATTCCGCAGAACACGAAGCTGGTGCTCAGAACCCACGGCGTCGAGAAGCAGGTCATTGACGAACTAAAGGCGAGAGGATTTGAATATTGGGACGCCGCATGTCCGTTTGTTAAGAAAATACATAAAATCGTGACGGACAATTCGGACGAAAATTCGATCGTTCTCATTGCAGGCGATGCAAATCACCCTGAGGTTCAGGGCATTAAAAGCTACTGCAAGGGCGAGGTCGTCGTGTTCAAAAATCTCGAAGAGCTTGAAAAAGCGGAAATAAACTGCGAAAAAAGAATAATAGTTGTCGCCCAAACCACTTTTAACACGGTAGAATGGGAAAAATGTTTAAAAAAATTAAAAAAAGACTATACAAAAGCTTTAATTTTTGATACAATATGTAATGCTACTAATGAGCGGCAGGACGAAGCCATCAGTTTGGCCGAGGAATGTGACGCAATGATCATAGTAGGAGGACGGCAAAGCTCCAATACAGTGAAGTTGAAGGCTGTGTGTGAAAACTGCTGTCCGACCTATCTTATCGAAACAGCGGACGAGCTGAAAAATATCAGCTTCAAAGGATGTCGAAAGGTGGGTGTCACCGCAGGAGCATCGACTCCGGCGGCAATCATAAAGGAGGTACTTTCAACAATGTCAGAAAATGTAAACACAAACCCGATTGAAAATGCAGAGGAGGTGGCAAAAACTTCCGCTGAAGATCTTGATTTTATGGAGGCGCTCGAAGAGTCTCTTAACAATATGAGCACCGAGCAGAAGGTTGTCGGTGTAGTCACAGGTATTTCACCGAGTGAGATCCAGGTCGATATCGGCAGAAAGCAGACAGGTTATGTTCCTGCCGACGAGTACAGCGCAGATCCTACGGCAGATCCGATGAAGGAACTGAAGATCGGCGACGAGATCAAGCTCATCATCATGAAGACGAACGACCAGGAAGGCACAGTTATGCTTTCCAAGAAGAGATACGACGCTCAGGGCGCTTGGGATAAGATCGAAGCTGCCAAGGAGAACGACGAGGTCGTTTCAGGTACAGTTACAGACGTTGTCAAGGGCGGCGTTATCGTAATCGTAAACGGCGTAAGAGTTTTCGTTCCGGCATCTCTTGCTACAGCTTCAAGAGGAGATTCTCTTGACGATCTTCTCAAAACTAAGGTTGACCTCAAGATCATCGAGGTTAAGTCAGAGCGTGGCCGCAAGAAGGCTATCGGCTCAATCAAGGCTGTTATCAGAGAGGCTCGCAAGGCTGCTGAGGAAGCTTTCTGGGCACAGGCTGAAGAGGGACAGGTTTACCACGGTGTGGTTAAGTCACTCACAAACTACGGCGCATTCGTTGATATCGGCGGCGTAGACGGAATGGTACATATCTCCGAGATGTCTTGGAAGAGAATCAAGCATCCTTCAGAGGTTCTTTCCGTCGGTCAGGAAATCGAGGTTTATATCAAGAGCCTTGACAAGGAGAACAAGAAGATTTCTCTCGGCTACAAGAAGGCTGAGGACAATCCTTGGGAAATCCTTCGCCGTGACTATCCGGTTGACACAGTTATTGATTCCGAGATCGTCGGTCTCACAACATTCGGCGCATTCGCAACCGTTATCCCGGGTATCGACGGACTTATCCACATTTCTCAGATCGCAGACCAGAGAATCGGCAAGCCGTCCGATGTTCTCAAGATCGGCGAAAAGGTTAAGTGCAAGATCACCGCTATCGACTTCGATAAGAGCCGTGTAAGCCTTTCAATCCGTGCACTTCTTCCGAAGGCTGATGAGGCTACAGCTGAAGAAGCAGTAGAAGAAGCTCCGGCAGAGGAAGCAGAAGAAGCTCCTGTTGAGGAATAATTCAATCACAATCAACACTCCGAAAAGCTCAAATGCCTTTCGGGGTGTTTTTCTGCTGACTTTCCTTGCCTCAAGGGAAAGGCTGTCAAAAGTCAGTATATTCTAAAGTGATATTTTGACATGTAGAGATTAAAGGGATATAATTACACGGAGGTGATATGATGGACAAGGTGCTGATACACGTTGAGCATCCGTTTGACCCTGTGTGGGACGGGGAGAGCAAAATATTGATTTTGGGTAGCTTCCCGTCGGTCAAAAGCAGGGAGCAGATGTTTTTTTACGGCCATCCGAGAAACAGATTTTGGACGGTAATCTCAACGCTCCTCGGCGTCGAAGCCA
>CALBHM010000018.1 GCA_937892835.1 uncultured Ruminococcus sp.
CCAGAACTTCGATGTGAGCTTAAGATAATCCATCTTGTTTGAATCGGTTTCTGAAACGCTGTAATATCCATTTTCAATTATCTCGCCGTAATCGTTCAGCTTATAAAAAGTATAAAAGCCGTTTGCCTCATCTGTTGTTACCATAACGCTTCTTCCATCAGAGCCCCAGCGGAGTGCCATTACACCATCGCCGGTATTTTCTGCAATCGGCGCATAATACTTGCCAGTAGAGAAGCTCTTAACGGGATTCGTGCAAATCGGGTAAGCTTTATTAAATTCGTCCCTCGTCATGATATTCAAATATTCAATCTTTCCCGTATTGCCTGCCGTAGGCTCTACCGTCGTTGCTTCGGTCTTTTGGTTATCCGAATTTGCCTTTACTGCTTCGTTTGTCTTTTCGTCTACGGATGCCGTTGTGGTTTCGCTGAGCGTGGTTACTTCAGGTGCGTTCGGCTGCGGTGCTGCTTTGTCCTTTGACTTCACGCCGAAATAAACGCCTGTTCCAATTCCTGCCGCCAGGATAACTGCGATGACCGATGTTACAACTTTCTTTTTCATTAAAACCTCTCCTTAAGTGATTTTGTTTACACCTTTATTATATATGCGGATATTTTCCGTCGTAATTTAAATTATACCGATTTACCGTTGATAGCAGGATGATACCGCAATTATACTAAGTCGCTATTTTTAAACACTGCATTAAGCTTCCGTTTTTCTCATTTATTATGTCTGTATTGGTAAAATTTACATATTTTATTATATATTTTATAAATCTTTTTTCAATGAAACTGTAATACTTGGTACGTATATGTAACACTTTGCATTGTATTCAACGTGAAAACTGTTACATATTTTTACTTAATGTTACAAATAGCTTGACTTTTCGCATTTTTAATATAAAATAATTTTGAGGTGACGTGAGAAAATGAACCTATTTATTTGCGACGATGAACTTTCAACATTAATTTTTCTGAAAAAAATAATCACCGAGCATTACGGTGATGCGCATACGGTCTTTACATTTTCCGACATAAAAACAATGCTTAATTCCGGCGAAACCGCAGATATTCTTATCAGCGACATAAAATTAGATGACAAAAACGGCATTGACGGAGCAACGGAGCTGCTGAAGAAATCTCCCTACACAAAGGTAATCTTTTTCACAGCCTATCCGATGGAGTATTTTGAAGATATTTTTAAAAACTTTCGACCGTTCGGATTTATCGGAAAGCCGATAAACGAGAAGCTTCTTTTTAATCACATTGATAACATTGTGGAGCAAAGCATGAGAAAAGAAACCCTCGAATTTACATCGAAAGGGCTGACACGCTGTCTTCCGCTCAACAACATTATATATATTGAAAGTCACGGCAGACAAAAATTTATCTTTACCGAAAGCGATACATATATTTCCAACATTTCCTTTGATGAAATAATTCCAAAGCTGAATTCGGATTTTTCAAGAAGTCACATTGCATATATCGTTAATCTACGGTATGTTTCAAAAATTCTCAACAACAGCTGCCTGCTCACGAACAATAAAATTATTCCCATCAGCAGGAAATACAAGCGCAGCCTTCAGGCATCATTTTTTATTTTCAAGGAGAGTCACCAGGTATGAGAGAATCCATATTAAATATTTCTTACATAGCAATTCAGCTCATTTTCGGTTTTGTTCCGGGAATATTTTTGAACTATATGCAGGAATCCAAATTCAAATACCCGATTTTTAATGTTTTAATCATGGCTTTTTTGTGGGACGCTCCTTTTATCATGAGCTATATTACCGGCACAAAGCAACCGTACGGAATAATCTCCTTGCTGTTGCTCATCACCGTTTCCCTGCTTATTTATAAAAACAGCTTGTTCAATAGAATCCTGAATATCGTGTTATATTTTATTGTTTTGGTTCCCTTGGAAGTCTTGGCATATATAATTTTGCAGATAACAATGGATATAAACACAAAAGAGTTTGCGGTTTTGTCCGCACTGCTCAGTCTTTTCCTTGTCTGCCTGGTTTTATTCCCGGTCGGAAGCATTATTAAGAACAGAAACAAAAACAATATTAATAAAAATACGCTTATTTATTTGATTATTCCAGCGAGTCAAATATTTGTGTTCTATTTGCTTTCTTTCCTCTTTGTCAATGCTTTTAAGCAGGAAAATATTTGGGGAAGCGACTTGCAAAAGATCACTCCTATAACTCTGATAGGAATAATGACGCTGTACATAGGAACAGATATTTGGATATTTAAACAATATACCAAAAGTATCAATGCTGAAAAGCTAAAGGCCGAAAATACCATTCTTGAAGAAAAGAACCGATTGAATTACCAGTATTTCAGTGACCTGACCGAA
>CALBHM010000019.1 GCA_937892835.1 uncultured Ruminococcus sp.
AAATTTCAGCAAACTTTCAAGAAACCCCTCAGTCACGGACAAGCCGTGCCAGCTCCCCTACAGGGGAGCCGAGAATATTTTCTTCTGACATCCGAGTCGATGTGGTCATCGACCGCTACGGAATGTGCCGTTATTGAACCTCATTGTAGAGTACAGCACGAATTCGCACAGAGGAAATCCTAATTTTTCAAAAATCATGTAATCAATTTTTGATTTACTCCTGCGTTGACAATATTCTTTTTTAACTGTATAATCTTAAATAAGACTGTAACGTTATTGATAAAACAATCATGGAGGTTAGCCTATGACCTTAAAAGAAGTTATAAAATACAGGAAAATATGGATGGGTTTTGCAATTTTATGGGTAATCTTTTTCCACTTCGGCTACAAGCTGCCCGACCCCCTCTCCGCAATACAATCTAGCGGCTACAGCGGTGTAGACATTTTCTTTTTCGCCTCTGGAATCGGATGCTATCTTTCCTATTCCCGTGACAAAAATGCCGCAGCTTTTATCAAACGGCGATTCATTAGAATTATGCCGACCTATCTCGTTTTCATTGTGATTTGGTGTACATATAAGGTAATAGCCGATGGCATGGACTTCACAACGGTACTCGGCAACATTTTTTGCGTTCAGGATTTGACCGGGAAAGTCGGCGGCTTCAACTGGTACTTCGGTGCAATGTGGATTTTCTATCTTCTGACGCCGTATTTTGTCGCTGTTGTCGATAAAATTAAAAAGCCGGTCGGCTGCGTTCTCTTCTGTCTGTTGCTTGTGTTGTTCTCGTTCCCATTTTGGAATGTTCATGCGCTTATAATAATCGTTACAAGATTGCCGGTTTACTTCCTCGGAATGTATCTTGCAAGGCGCTCACAGGAAAGTGATGAGAAAATTTCGCTAAAGTTTATATTGATTGCCACGGTGCTTTCGATTATCAGCATGGCAGCATTTTTTGTTTGTTATTTTAAGCTTCATGATGAGCTTTGGAACTATGGATTATGGTGGTATCCTTTCATCATCACCGCTCCGACGATTTGTTTTTATCTCTCGTTCATCAGCAAGCAGCTTGAGAAAAAACCAGTCGGTAAAAACATTCTGAAAGCGTTTTCCTTCGTTGGCAGTTACACCTTTGAACTTTTCCTTGTCCATGTGTTCGTTTTCAAGGAAGTCAGCAGCACGATAATGGAAAAGCAGCCGAACCACGTTATTGCAATTTGGTTTGCTACCCTTATCCCCGTTGCTATTGGTGCCGCCATCCTTCATCAGCTGACAAAGGGAGTCGAAAAGCTCATTGAAAGAGTAGCAAAATGTAAATAAATTTAAAGCCATGGTTATCGGAGTTATCGATAATCATGGCTTCGTTTTTTTATACAGTCCACAATCGCTTTTGCAGAATTTTCGGGAACGTGGATTGTGTGCTTAGCTTCCTTCATGTTTTCGAGGTAATGTGCATCGGAGCTGACAAAAACAGGCATATTTTTTATAATAGGATACTTTTCTTTGTACTCGTTTTGGTCGGCCTGCTCCGTCATTTCAATCGCATTGAAGTCCATCTCGGGCGTTATCATTCCGAGATTTGAAATGACGCTGTATGAATTGCGGTCGATGTGCGCCGGGTAACATATTCCACCGTATTCACCGACAATTTTCACGGCATTTTCAATGCTGATTCCGCTCGCAGTTGTCAGCAACAACTCCTGTGTTCCTATTATCCCGTCGCCCTCATCCATAATGAGCTGGTCGCCGAAAATTTCGGGTCGGTTTTTGACGGGAGGAACAGTTGAAAGCACATATTTCGAAAAATCCTCGGCATTCTTTACGTCGTCAAACAAACATACAACATGAACCTCCTCCGAGGTGCAAAGCTCCATGCCCGGAATAACGGTCAGACCGATTTTTTCGCCGATGTTGATTGCCGCACGACAATTTTGAGCGGTGTTGTGATCGGTCAAAGCTATGACGTCCATGCCGAGAATTTTCGCCATGTTGACAAGATTATACGGCGTCATGTCGTTGTCTCCGCATGGGGAAAGACATGAATGCAGATGAAAATCGTAATACAAATCCATTTTAAATCAGCCTTGAGATTTCGGCGGCCACCTGATAGGAATTTTTCGCCGTAGTGAGAATTATTACGCCGTTTTGCTCGGCTCGCTTTAGAGCCTCCTCATCAAGTGCCGCATTCTCGGTCAAAATGATACATGCAACATCAGCAAGCACAGCAACACCGATTGAATTGACGTTACCCATAACCGTAAGCCATGCGTCGCCCTCCTGTGCCCTTGACATAACCCAGCTGAGCAGATCGCCGCAATAGCAGCCTGTTACCTCCCTTTCAAGGTCGTCACCGCAGATGAGTGTTAAATTCAGTTTTTCTTTGAGTGTTTTTATGTCCATTTCAGCTTCTCCTCGTCAATAATCTCACGGAACGGAACGGGAATGAATTTTTCAATCTCGTCCTCGTTGAGCGGAGTGGTGTGGCTCATTTCCGCCTTGAGACGGAAAACGCAGTGATCAACGCTTGCATATCCTCGAACAATATCCTCAGCAAGCGAACGGCAGGTCGGTGCGCCGCAAGTGCCACAGTCGAGACCCGGGAAATTCTTCACCATTTCCGAAACCTGATTCATCAGCTTCATTGCGTCGGTCACGTTGTCGGCAAGCTTCAGCACGGAATACGGCTGTAAATTTGCCTGCCACATCATCTCGTCGGGTACCTCTTCGGTATCAATATGATTGCATGAAACGGGACGGTATTGCTTGAGAATCGAAAGCCTCGTCTTGGCAACAAATGTGTTGGAAACGGTCAGGCAACCGCCGACACAGCCGCCCGTGCAGGCGTTAAGCTCGATAAATTCAATATCATTGAGCTTTTCGTCCTCAATCTCTTCAAGAATTTTTATAACATTCTCGATTCCGTCGGCGGCAATATATTTTCGACTCAATGTTCCCGATGCTTCGCCGCCGCTCGTTGCCCAACCTACGCCGATTCTACCCGATTCATCCATGCTCTTAAGCTCCTTGAGATGATCCATCTTGCTGACAAGCATTGGGTAAATATCACTGATTGCGATTGCTCCGTCAACGTCCGATTTTTCAGCACAGAGCGGATTTTTTATCGCTGTTATTTTGGCCGGGCACGGAGTTATAAAGAACACACCTATATCGCTGTCATCGAGCCCAGTCTCAGCCTTTGCTTCAAGCCTCGCCAAACGTGCCGATTCATCCATCGGCGTATTAAGCTCCAAAAGATTGTCAATCAGGTCCGGATAGGAAATCCTTATCAATCGGCAAACCGCAGGACAGGCCGAGGAAATAACAGGCTTTGTCAACTCGCCGTATTTAAGAAGCTTTCTTGTTGCGTCGGAAATAATTTCAGCACCCTTCGCAACCTCAAAAACCTTATCAAAGCCCAATTCGGTTAAGGCCGTCAATATGTAATTAATGTCGTCAAGGTTGTTGAACTGGCCGTATAAAGACGGCGCAGGCAAGGCAATTTTATATTTAAATTTTTCAATATCCTCAATAGGATCACTTTTAGCGGTTTTTGCATGATGGGGACAGATGCGAATACATTCTCCGCAGTCGATACATCGTTCGGAAATAATCGTAGCCTTACCGTGGCGCACCCTTATCGCCTGAGTCGGGCATCTTTTTATACAGTTCATACATCCGAGACATTTTTGCTTATCAAGGCTAACCGAATGAAAAACAGTATTCATGATCTTCTCCTTGCTTTTATTTATTATATACCTTAAGTGTAATTGTCGTACCTTCACCGATAACAGTATCTATGTTCATTTCATCGGTATATTTTTTTATGTTCGGCAGACCCATTCCTGCTCCGAAACCGAGCGAACGCACATTCTCGGGAGCGGTTGAGTAGCCCTCCTTCATTGCAAGCTCGATATCGGGAATTCCCGGGCCTTTGTCGGCCAAAACAACAGTTATACATTCCGGAGTTACGGTCGCGTCAATAACTCCGCCATCGGCATGAATTACCATGTTTATCTCTGCCTCGTAGACAGCGATTGCAACGTTGCGTGTCACGGCAGGTGCAAATCCAAGCTCTTTAAGGGAACGCTTAAGCTTGCCCGATGCTTCACCGGCTCGGGTAAAGTCATAGGCACTGACATCATAATGCAATTTTACTTCATCCATTATTTTCCGCTGCCTCCTCTAAGCCCGTGAGCATAAAGTCGACCGCAGGAGGTGAACATTTCAAGGTCTGTACCTATGAGAACGATGTCACGCTGCTCGGCAAGGTCGATCATGCCCATATCGGGAGATTTTCCCCTTACAAAAACAATGCAGCTCATATCCATCATTTCAGCGGTTCTTACTACCTGCGGATTAACAAGACCCGTCAGAAGAACTGCTTGTTCCTTAACAAAAGCCAAAACATCGCTCATCATATCACTGCCGCAGGCGGTAAACACCTCTCTGTCAAGCAAATCCTCGCCGTAGATTATACGTCCGTCGAGTATATCAATAATTTCTTTTACCGTCATATTCAGCCCTCCGAATAATAAATATACATATATAATATCATACATTAATCTAAAAATCTATATATTTTCTATAAAAATAATTAACAAATCAGATTTTTTGTTCAAAAATTGCATTGACATTTACACCTTAACATAGTAACATATTTTTATATACAAAATTGGGGTGTTTGTAAAATGAAAAAGCGGAAACTTTTAAGCTCTGTACTTTCTGTTGCGATGGCAACGATTATTGCCGCAAGCTCGCCGACGGTTGGCGTTAAGCTTGCGAAAGAAGCTCAGTTTTCAGATGAGCCGGCGGTTCAGAGCGTTTTAAAATCCGAATCTGTTGAAACGAACAAAGCAAAGAGCATTTCGGCAGAAAAAGAAGCCACAAAAACGGTTGAAATCAACGCAAATAATATTGCTCAATTTGAAGACGAAAACGATGTTTTCTATGAGCCTGAAGAAGAGAGCATATCGGAGCTTGAAGATTCAACAACATACATAAACGATGCAATAACGGTATTTTTCAGCGACGACGCAACATTGCTTGACAAGAAAAAGATTGTCAAAGCCCTTGACGGTGAAATAGTCGGCAAGGTTGATTTCATGAATGAATATGAAATCAAAATCGAGCGTTCGGATTTTTACGAAATCAACGATTTGTGCGAGGAGCTTATGGGAAACGACACGGTTGAATTCGCAAGCTGCTCACTGGCAGAAAAAATTACTCCCGATTACGTTCCGAATGATCCTTGGAACTTCGCCTATTGGAGTGACAATGCACTCGACACAGCTTTTTCGTTCTCAAACTGGTGGATAAAGGCAACGGATATTGACAAGGCCTGGGATTATGACGAATATTTCAGCGATATTAACGTCGGAATCGTGGACACCGGCTTTGACCCGACTCATGAAGACCTTGAAGGAAAGATTGTTTTTCCGAATGAATTCTTTGAGAAAAACAATGCTCCCTCATATCACGGAAATCATGTCGCCGGAATTATCGGAGCAACTCAGGATAACGGAAAAGGCATTGCAGGCATTGTCCGTGACGGCAAGCTTGTTTGCATTGACTGGGAAGCCGACGAAGCTCAAGGGCAAGAATGGAACAACAGTGCGAGAATAATGACCGGCTTTGTCAATGCTGTTCGTGCAGGCGCAAAGGTAGTTAATTTTTCCCTCGGCAGCTCAGGCACAATAGATAACGGAATTGACAGGCTGAAAATTGTTAAGGATACTCAGGGAAAGTTCTATTCTTATTACATTGCCAAAATGCTCCAGCGCGGATATGATTTCATCTGCTGCCAGTCGGCCGGTAACGGAGTTTACAAAAACGATAAATTCGCCTATGCCGTTGATGCAAGTAATAACGGCACATTCTGCCCGATAACGGTCGACAATGCAGTTAAAACCGTCAAAGGCGTTACGCCGCAGGATATTGTTGACAGAATTATAATTGTTGCAGCGGCTAAATTTAACGGTTTCAATACATATGAGCAGGCCCGCTTTTCAAACGGCGGCAGCCAGGTTTCAATCTGCGCTCCGGGATATGATGTTTACAGCACATATTATAACGGTAACGACAGTGATTATAATTACTGTTCTTATGCCTACCTTAACGGCACATCAATGGCTGCGCCTATTGTAACCGGTATTGCCTCACTTGTTTGGAGCGTTAATCCGTCTTTCACGGGGGCACAGGTCAAGCACCTTGTCTGCGACGACGAAAATACAAAATATGAGGTTGCCGACAGTTCCTCCGAGCTTCATCTGCCGACAGGCACAATGCGAATGGTAAATGCTCAGCTTGCTGTCGAAGCGGCGATAAAAGAGTGCGAAAACTACGGCACGGTAACAGGCCGTCTCGAATGGGCAAAGATTACTCCGAGCAAGGTTATTGATTTCACAATAACAAGCAAGGAAACAGGCACGGTTTACAGGCTCCTGACCGACACCGCCGGCAATTTCAGCGCAAAGCTCCCGTCAGGCAGCTATACCCTTGATCTTTCAGGCAAAAAACGTAACTTTACTGTAACCGAGGGTGAGAATACAGATTTCGGCCATATGCGCACAGGCAACGCAACAATCGATTTTGACGAATTCAGAGACAGCATGAAAGATAATATGCAGGACTTCCTGTCAAAATTACAGGTTTATTAATCAACACAAAATACATTAAAAAATCGGCAGCAACATAATCGTTACTGCCGATAAATTTTTATCTGTTTATTTTGTTGTTACAATGTCAGCAAGCTTCGTTCCCTGAACCTCGCCTGATTGAACAACAGTAACATTGCCGGAATTTCCGTCAACAACCGCCGTGAAACCGATTCCTCTCATTTTAAGGCTGACAACAAGGAGAATCAGCAGACAGAGAATCGTAACACCTATCATAGAAAGTGCTGTAATCTTGCCTTTTTTGGCTTTGTCGCAAGCCTTAACATATTGATCCATACGCTTCTGAGCGTCATTAAGGTCAATACCCGTTGCCTGTTCTGCTTTTTTCTTTGCCATTGTCATCAACTCCGATTTAAGCGGTTAATATATTATACAACAATAATTTTGTTTTGTCAATTACGGCTGGACGGTAATCGGTCTATCCTCATTTTCATGTTCAAATGAAATAAAGTTATTTCGCTTCGCATAAGCCCATCTCATGTCAAAAAGCTCACATGACGGAGCAGGCATATAAAGCTGGTCGTGAAGTCGGAGCACCTTGGCACAAATCGTCTTTTCCTCGCCGTTGACGATCGCCTTTTCGCTGTTTTCAAAGAATTCTACCCTCTTGCCGTAAACATCAAGAGTAATTTTGCCCTTTTCTTTAAGAACATATCCGCCTATGTAGCCGATGAGAGTACCGAAGCAGGCGTACCACATTCCGTCAACATTTTCGCACGGAACAGGATACTGACAAAGACCCATAAGAGCACCCTTGAAGGTCATTCTTGTCTGATCGAACTTCGGTGCAACGGCATAAGGAGTAATCTCATCCTTGCCCTTATCAATCGTGCATTTGTCAACAATTCTTCCGTCCTCAATAATCTTAGAAGTAAGAGTAATCTTATCGCCGTCCACCTCAACGATTGCAACAACAGAAACAGGCTCCTCCTCACAATAAAAAGCAGAATGCCAAACCTTTGAGATCGCCCTTGTTCCCGGAGGGTTTTGATTGGAGTTGCCGAGCATGTAGTGAACCGTACCCTGTGACGGACGCTCAAAAAGCTCCTCAT
>CALBHM010000020.1 GCA_937892835.1 uncultured Ruminococcus sp.
TAGCCTTCCCCTTGAGGGGAAGGTGGGCGGCGGATTGCGCCGCTCGAATGAGGTGAAAATATTTTAAATACATCAAATCTGACTGAACACCTCATCAGTCACGACACGAGGTCGTGCCAGCTTCCCCTCAAGGGGAAGCCCTTTTAAAGCGTACTCAAACTTACGCCCACCACATCTCCGTTGTGGATTCCGTAATCAGCGCATTTTTAAGCGTCTGAACTGCCTTTGTCAGACCCTCGTTCTGGCTCATGAGGCTGTCCTCATGTTCAATGCTGATTGCGTAGTCATAGCCGACAAGGCGGAGATTTGAAATAATATCCTTCCAATAAAGCTCGTCGTTTCCGTAGCCTACGCTGCGGAAAATCCATGAGCGGTTGATCTCATCGGAATACGGCTTCGTATCAAGAACGCCGTTAACCATTGTGTTGTATTTGTCAATCTTCGTGTCCTTTGCGTGGAAGTGAAAGATTGCGTCTCCGAGCTTGCGAATGCATGCAACGGGATCCATGCCCTGCCAAATGAGATGGCTCGGGTCAAAGTTTGCACCGATTTCCGGACCGACTGCTTCACGAAGCTTGAGGAGGCTTTCGGTGTTGTAAACGCAGAATCCCGGGTGAAGCTCAAGAGCGATTTTGTTAACTCCGTGAGCCTTTGCAAATGCAACAAGGTCTTTCCAATATGGGATAAGAACCTCTTCCCACTGCCATTTAAGAACCTCGCTGAAATCGTCCGGCCACGGGCATACTACCCAGTTCGGATGCTTTGATTCGGGGCAGTCGCCGGGACAGCCGGAGAATGTGTTGATCTGATGAAGTCCGAGCTTTTCGGCAAGGAGAATTGTGTCACGAATCGTCTTATCAAATGCGGCAGCCTTTTCCTTGTCGGGGTGAACGGGGTTGCCGTGACAGCTCAGCGCACTGATTTCCATATCATACTTTTTGATTGTTGCAACAAACTCGTTGAACTTGTCCTCATCATTGAGAAGTGTCTCCGGGTCGCAATGTGCGTTTCCGGGGAAGCCGCCGCAGCCAAGCTCAATCATCTCAATGCCGAGCGATTTGAAATATTTAAGTGCTTCCTCAAGAGGAAGATTCTGTAAAAGGCAAGTGAAAACTCCTAATTTCATGACTTATTCTCCTTCATATTAAAGATTTGCTTTAAAGTAAGCCATACTTCTTGTGATGTCGTCGATTCCGTTCGGCTTGGGTTCGTCGTTCTCAAGAATGAGCCATTCAATGTCGCTGTCCTTTGCAGCCTTGAATACGCTGAGAAGATCGTTGTCACCCTCGCCGAGAGCCATCGGATGTCTGTCGATTCCGTCCTTGACATGAAGAAGAACTATATCATCCTTATGCTCGGTTATGTACTTGTAATTATCTGCGCCGCCGCAATAGCTCCAATAGGTGTCAATTTCGAGATATGCGCCTTCGGCAATTCTGTCCATGATGAGCTTGCCGTCAATTTCGTTTTCAAATTCCTCTGTGTGGTTGTGGTAGTAGAACTTAATGCCCTCATCCTTGCCACGCTCATTGGCCTTGGAGAAAACGTCAACGAGCTTGTCAACTTCCTCTTTGGTCGAATGATCGGCACCGCCGACGCCCATATATTCCATACCGAGCGTTTTGCCGAGCTTGATTGATTCCTCGAGCTTGTCACCCTCGTAGTCCTCAAGACCCATGTGACATCCGACTGCAACGAGTCCAAGCTCGTCAAGCTTTGCCTTGATAACCTCAGGCTCCAGTCCTGCATATCCGGCAAATTCAACGCCGTCAAAACCGATTTCTTTTACTTTTTCGAGGATTTTAAGGAATTCCTCACCGTTTGAATAATCATTTCTGAGAGTATAAAGCTGAACAGCTAATTTCAATAGAAAAACCTCCGTTTACATAATTATAACTTCTTTGATTTTACAACATCATGTGCGGCATTTCAAGCCTTTTTGTTCAAATAATTAAGATTATTTTAAGAAAATACCGCAATTTGTACGGTATGGACTTAAAGGCTTTATTCACAAAGAATATACCAAACGCTAACAGAAAGTTCATACGAGGTTAACATTTAGCCGTTATTATCTAACTGTACTCAATGAGAGAGCCGCAACTCTCGTGAGTACATACCCCTCCTCAATAAACCCCTCAATTATTGGAAAAAGAAGTCGGTTCACGCCGGCTTCTTTTTCTGTCCGGAAATAGTTGCAAAGAAAAAGACTGCTCGAATTAACGAACAGTCTTTCTTTTTGATGATTCTTATTTGAACTTTCTCTTACGAGCAGCCTCAGACTTCTTCTTACGCTTTACAGAGGGCTTCTCATAATGTTCTCTTTTACGAACCTCCTGGATAACACCGTCTCTCGAAGTCTGTCTCTTAAATCTTCTGAGAGCGTTGTCCAAAGACTCGCCTTCTTTAACTTTTACCTGACTCACTGTATTCCCTCCCTCCGCAGATTGCAGGGGTAATCTTTATAATTTGCACCATATTTTATCACATTGTGAGTGGATTGTCAATATCTAATTGCAAAAAATGCACTTTTTTCTTTGATAAAGCTATAGCCGGGATTTCTTGACTTGTAATATCGGTATATGATATAATCAAAAAAATATATTTAGGTGTATAGGTGATAAAATGACAAAGAAGTTAAAGGGCATTTCTGCCTATGCTTTTTTTATAATTTCTGCATTTGTGATGTGGCTTGTTTGTGAAAACATAGTTCCGTTTTATTCGGATGATGTGTTCTATATGAGCTTTACAGGAAAGGGAATTAAGCATTTCATTGATATGAATGTTTGGCACTATTTTAATTATAACGGCAGGTCATTTGTGCATATTATGTTGGAATTGGTTCTTGTTTTTAAGGAACACTTGTATGCGATTTTATTCCCGATTTTTATAATCATATCGAGCTTTGTTGCATATGACTTAACTAATGATAACCGGGAACACGACAGAGCAATTAAAGAGAAGCTGCTTTCGTCGGGTTTGGCGATGCTTTTATTTTTGTCTATAAACTATATGCCTTTCGACACATCAATACTGTGGATGTCGGGTGGATTTAATTATGTATTTCCGCTTTTCTTTATTTTGGACATTTATTATCTTTCAAAGAAAATAAACGGATATAAAGTTTATTTTCTGCTTCCTTTTGTATTCTTATGCGGCGCAACCACCGAGCTTTACGGAATGTATGCAATCGGTTTGTTTACTTTAACATTTATATTTGACACAATCAATCATAAAAAAAGCATTTTTAACCTTGTCTCTATAATTATTTCGACCTTGGGATATATTTCCATTTTCTTTTTCTCAGGAACGGCAAAAAGGGTTTCTAACGAAGTGCACCTGTCGCTCCGCACCATGATTTGGTCTTTTTTTAACGAAAATGATCCTCTTGTCGGTCGGCGAGGTGTTGCAGCATATTTCCTGATTTTTTCCTTTGCGTTAACGACATTATTGTTGAAGCGAACGCTTAGCGAGGATAAAAAGAGGGACGGTATTGCAAAAAAGCTAATCTTTTTTGGCGGATATTCTCTCTTTGTGCTGTTCTTGATTTTGCAAATTTGCAATGTTAAGATATTTAACTGTTGTATTCTGCTTTTGTATGTTTTGATTATTTGTCTTGCTTTGCTGATCGCAAAATCAAATTATGAAATTATAAAATTAATTATATGCGGATACGGTTCATATTTGATAATGGCAGTTCAAAACAGCGGATATCGAAACGCAACGGTTCCGTTTATTTTAACTTCTATAATCCTAATTTCCGTTTTATTTGTCTCGACAAAATGGAAAAATGATATATTTATGATTTTAATATGCATCGTTGTTGCCGTTATGCCGATTAAGAACGTTTATTCATCTTTAAAGGTAAGCAATACCTATGTAAAGCCATTATATAATTCATATGAAACGCTTAAGGAAACCGGCGAATGCGAGATAGATTATGATTTGTTCAGCAAAATGCCGAACGCATATTGGTATAAATTTATTTTTCAAGCAATCGCAAATAAAGAAAGTTACGATAAGTATGACGGGTATTATGAGGATTACACAGGTGTATCGAAAGATGCCGTTATTCATTTCAATTCAAAAGAATATGACATTAAAGAGGTGAGAATAAATAACGAATATTACTCCGGCCCGGCTGTCAAAATGGATAACAAATTATATATATCAACAAATAATAAAGTATATGATGCAGAGTATACTTACATAGGTACCGGCTGTTATCCCTATTGCGTAACAATAGGAATTGATGATTTTTGTAAAGCTAACAAATTGGAATATAAGGAAAATGCCGATACCATAGAGTTTTACAGCATTAAATAGGTATTATGAACAAATAAAGTCTCCCTTTGTCTAAATCATTGGGAGACTTTATTTGACAAATCGAAAAAAATATGGTATAAAATTTATGAAAGGGGTTGATAAGGGGACAAAAGGGATTTGCAGACGCCTTTGTCAAATTTATTGGTCGACAAGGGTTATTTTTTTGTCTGCACGACGACTTAAAAGCATTTTGAAATCGGAGGGAAAACATGAAAAAGAATATCAAACAAATTTTATCTGTTGTTTTGGCTGTAATAATGTTTATCGGCATTGCACCTGCAACAGGAATCAACCTCGTACCAAGTGCTTCGGCAGTGTCGGGAACTTGCGGCGAGAATGTTACTTATGATTATGACGAAGCAACCGCAGTTCTTACGATAAGCGGAAGCGGCGCAATGACAGATTATCTATATTATAACAGTCCGTGGGCCTCTCACAGAGATGAAATCAAAAAAATCATTATCGGAGAGGGAATTACAAGTATCGGCGATTATGCTTTCTTCGGTTGTCATGCCGCAGAGAGCGTGACAATTCCCGACGGCGTAGTACGCATAGGAAAATTTGCATTCGATGACTGTTCAGGGCTCAAAGAAGTTGTTCTTCCTGAAAGTGTAAGGTATATTGAATGGTATGCGTTTGCCGAGTGCACGGGTCTTGAAAGCATTAACATTCCCTATGGCGTAACCGAAATTGACAAGTATGCTTTCTACGAAACGGCGATTAAATCAATCGTTATCCCCGAAAGCGTTAAAAGAATCAAGTGGTTCGCATTCCTTGACTGTAAAAATCTTGCCGATATTACGCTCCCGAATGATTTGGAGTCTATCGGTGAGGACGCTTTCAGAAACACAGCGTATTTTAATAATGAGGCAAATTGGGAGAACGGTATCCTCTATCTTGACAACTACTTCATCAATGCATCGACAGATATAACCTCGGCAACGCTCAGACCCACGACAACAATGATAGCCGACAATGCGTTTGGTTTTTACCCAAAGCTTGAAAGTGTAGTTATTCCGTCAAGCGTAGAAAAAATCGGTGACTGTGCGTTCATGTACTGTAAAAATCTGAAGGCTGTTACTATATTCCGTCAAGCGTAAAGAAAATCGGATCGTATGCTTTGGCATATTGCCCCTCGCTTGAGAGCGTAACGGTTGACAAAGACAATAAGTTCTATGACAGCCGAAATAACTGTAATGCAATAATTGAGACAGCCACAAACACACTTATCGCCGGCTGTTCAACAACCGTTATACCTGAGGATACATCAAGCATCAGCGAGGGTGCTTTTGCAGGTTGCACAGGTCTTACGCAGATTATTATTCCGAAAAGCATTACACATATCGGCGAGGATGTCTTTTTAAATTGTGATAACCTGAAGCATGTTTATTATGTAGGCTCTGCCGAAGAATGGGCAGCGATAACGAAAGAGTCCGGCTTTAACGGCGCAGAGAAACATTTCAATTACGGTCATGAGCATGAGCTTCGCCACGTTGTTAATGCACCGTCATGCACCGAAGATGGCAATGAATATGATTATTGTACAATATGTGAAGAAGTTTTCGATAAAAAGGTTTTAGAAAAGACCGGACACACATGGGGCGAATGGACTGTAGTTAGGGAGGCGACTTCGAAATCAGACGGACTGGAAATCAGGACTTGCAAAAACTGTTCTGAAAAGGAAGAACGCAAAATTGACTATGTTGCTTTTGTCAGAGATGTATCGGTTGACGACATAACCGTGAAGCACAAAAAGAAAGTTAAGATCGAGCCGAAAATTACAGCTGACGAAGGTGCAGAATATACTGTCAAATATGAAAGCTCGAATGTAAAGGTATTGACCGTTGACGAGGACGGAAACATTAACACCGTTCACAGAGGAACGGCAACTGTTACCGTAACGGTTACGGACTCCAACGGACATTCGGTTTCCGACACTTGCGAGATTACGGTTAAGTGTACGTTTTGGCAGTGGATTGTTTGGATTTTATTGCCGTTTCATCCGGAAAATCCGGTGTTTTAATGGACGCCATTGACAATAGCTTAATATCAAAAACGAATTTATACAGGGAATATTGAAATGAAGAAAATAATTATATCATTTATTCTTGCATCAGTGCTCACAACATCTTTTTGTGCATGTCATCCGGCTGAAAAAGCTACAAACACGTCAGATTCGACACTTGATGTAAGTACAACGACAGAGGCTGAGACCGATACAACAGTTAAGAACGAAACGAAAACCGCCGATAGTCAAAATATTCTTAAGGCGTACAAGGATAGGCTTGTTGAAAACATTTATCATTACAATGATTCAAGAGCCGATGAATTGCCGACATATGCGCTTTTTGACTTTGACGGCGACGGCACGGCGGAGCTTCTCGTTTGGGATATTCGTGTGGCCTCGGCAGCGTTTCGTGATATATATGTTTATCGCTACAATACGGTCACGGGCAAAGCCGACCATATCGGCACAATGGTTGAATTTACAGGCCATTCCGTAATAACTAAAGCTCGTGGCGGTGAAGGAATAGTTATTGCAATCCGTGATGCAGGGCCGCAGGATAAAATTACCGAATATTCATTGATTGACGGTAGGCTTGCACCGTCCGTACTGCTTGCACGTAGCGACGAAACCTCACAGGAGTGGAGCGACAAGATCGTTTCATCGGAATACAACGGCGGTGTAACACTTGAAACCTCAAACACATATGATGTAATTGAAAAAGAATTCTCTTGATTTTGACAGGATTTTGTACGAAAAATACAAATTCAAAAAATTTTTCTAAAAAGGGTTGACAAAAAAATTTTTTGCGTTATAATGTCGACATAAAGGCAAAGGCGTCTGGGAGCAAAGGAGCTCTCTGACGCCTTTTTTTATCGCTTATAGCACGTCGTTTTCGGCGTTGAAACGTCTTGAAATACAAACGTATGTCTGCGACGTTTCGCCTTGAAATCGACGCACTCTAAGCGATAAGTTCAGAGGATTACAGCACGTTATTTCCTGCGTTATGGCGGCTTGAAATACCTAAGCATGTCGGCTGGAAATTGATGTGTGCTAAGCTAAACAATTTACAATACAACTCAACAGTATATTTAACGGGGCAACGGCGTCTCATGACAGTATCATGGACTCTCTGCCCCGTTTTTAATTTTTATTTAAAAGGAGTGTTGGTTATGAAAACCGTACCGGAGTATTTCGGAAGTCTTGTTTTTGACGACAGGGTGATGAAAGCTAATTTGTCAACAAGCGTTTATCGTTCGCTTAAGAGAACCATTGACGAGGGCAGAAGCCTTAATCCCGATGTGGCAAACGCAGTCGCAGAAGCAATGAAAGACTGGGCGGTCGCACACGGTGCAACTCATTTCACACACTGGTTCCAGCCGCTTACAGG
>CALBHM010000021.1 GCA_937892835.1 uncultured Ruminococcus sp.
ATCTCTTATCTCAACGTTAACTATAATATCGGGATTATGAACGTCAACTGTAAGATTAGGAAATGCATCAAGAATTTTTTCGCCAACCGTCATGCATATAGCAGGGGAGTTGAGCGGAAACTTTTTATCGGAACGTTTTGCGTTGACCTTGAAGGTCTTTGCAAACATCAGATCGTCTCTGAGGTATTCGCAGGCGGCGGGAATTATAACGTCCATGTCCTTTTCAACGGCCGCACAACGGGAAATTCCCGCAATTCCGAATATCATTTTGATCCTTCTGAATGCCTCGTCCAAATCAACGTTTTCGTCAATCGGTTCAACAATTATGGTTGACTGTGACGAAACATATCTGATTTTTCCGAGATCGTGAAGTCTAAACTTCATATTTTTAATAAGCTGATTTTCAAATGTGTGTCGGTTGAGACCCTTGAGGGCAAGCTCACCGTTTTTCAGCAAAATAATTTCTTTCATTTTAAAACCTCATTGCTTTCGGCAACCGTTTCGGCTGCTTTACTTCAATCTCCTCATTGTTTGACGTGCCGACGAAATTCCGCCGATCAGCATATCGATTTCCTCCTTGGTAGTGAAAACGGAGGTGCTGATTCTCAGCGCAGTGCTTATAACATCCTCGCTCAGATTCATAGCCTTGAGAACACGGCTCTTATGTCCCTTTGAACAGGCCGAGCCGCTCGAAATATAAATTCCCATACCGGAAAGGTAGTTCAGCATGACCTCTGACGGGATTCCCTCAACGGAAATGTTCGTTATATAGGGGAGTGCGTTTTCCGGCGAATTGATCCTGACACCCTCGATCGTCCCGAGCTTTGAAACCATATAATCTCTCAGCTCGGTTGCGTATTTGAGACTCTGTGCATAATCGGGAATTGCCGCAGCGGCGGCACCGAAGCCCGCAATGGCCGGAACCGGCTCTGTACCGGGTCTGATTTTGCTTTCCTGCAAGCCTCCATAGGTGTGCTGAATTAGCCTTGTACCTTTTTTTACAAAGAGAGCTCCGGCACCCTTGGGGCCGTGTATTTTATGGGAGCTGATCGACATAAGGTCAACACCCATGTTATACGGCTTCAGCCTGATCTTGCCGAATGCCTGAACAGCATCGCAGTGAATCAGTGCATTTGCACCCGAGTGAACAACGGCACGCTTTGCAAATTCGACAGGTTGAATCGAACCGACCTCGTTGTTGACATACATCATACTGATAAGAACAACGGACGGATTCGTGGCTGCGTAAAGCTGTCTTTCGTCAATTACGCCTCTTTCGTTTACTCGCAGCCGAACGACGTCATAGCCTTGATTTTCAAGAGCCTTGACCTCAATGCTTGAATGCTCTATTGATGTGGTTATTATACGACTGCCGCGTCTTTTCTGGGCATTTGCCGCACCGAAAACGGCTATATTGTTGCTTTCTGTTCCGCCCGAGGTGAAATAAATCTCATCAGTTTCGCAGGAGAGTGCCTTGGCAATGTTTCTCCTTGATTCCTCGAGCAGCTCGGATGCGGCTATGCCTTTGGCGTGAAGCGATGAGGGATTGCCCCAACAGGTTTTCAGCGCATAATTCATCTTGTCGACAGCCTCTTTACAAGGCTGCGTCGTTGCGCTGTTATCCAAATAAGCTTCCATAGTCCATACCTCCGGGCAACATTAAACCATTATTAACTTTTATATTATACATCATCATTCATCCACTTTCAATATTTTTATTACATTTAATAATGAACATTTTTTTAATTTTAATAAATATATGGTGTATATTCTACGTCCTATACTATATCTTATGCACAAATTCTCCTTTGGACAACACAAACGACAATTTTCTAATTGAGAATTCTAATCAAAATATTGCTGCTTATATTCAGATTTTAGTTGATTTTCGTTCATTTATATGTTAATATGAAATAGTATTTTTTGGGGTTTAATGCAGTTTATCCGGAGGAAGAAGTATCATTATGAATGAAAGAAGAAATAATAAAGATTACGACAGTGAGAATTTTATTAATGTTTTCGCCGTTTTCAAGCTTGTTTTAAAAAGATTTTATCTGATAGTCATTTCCGGACTGATTATGGCAATAGCCGTATTTTTGATTGTATCAATATTTGTCAGTCCAACATATGAATGTCGCACAACATTTTATGTTTATAACTATTCCAATTCAAGTTCGATCAACAACAGTGATGTTCAGGCTGCCAAAAGTCTGGCCGTAACGTATTCGAAAATTCTTAAAAACAACGCTGTTCTTGATGCAATTGTTAAAGACGTATCCGACACCCACGGCTACTCACGAAAAGAGCTTAGGGACACTATCATCGTTTCCGATGTTCAGGACTCGCAACTTATCGAAATTGCCGTCAGAACAAAGAATGCGGATCTCTCATATGAAATTGCAAATTCCGTTGTAAAAAATGCTCCGAAGGAGATCCTGAGAATCGCAAAGGTCGGTTCTGTTGAAGCCGTTAACCAGCCGGAGTATTCAAACAAAAAAACCTCGCCGAAAACACTTTATGACGCAGTGCTCGGTTTTATCGGCGGAATGATTATTTCTTTCGGAATTCTCTGTTTAAAATTCTTTTCCGATGCAACTATCTATACCGGTGAAGATGTTGAAAAAACGGTTGGCGAATCGGTGCTCGGTCAAATTCCGGAAATCAAAAACGTACAGAAAAACAAAATGTGGACTTTAAAGAAAGCCGGTGTAATCAGCTATGAAGATAAAATCTCAAAAAGCGGAACCTTCTCAGAATAATAACAGCAGCTATTTTCTTCTTAACCCGGGTTCACCTGCGGAAATTAAAGATTCTTATATAAAACTCAGAACCAATTTAATGTTCTGCACAAAAAAAGACTCGGAAGAGAGCTGCAAGGTTTTTGCGGTTTCGGCTGCCAATAAAGCGGAGGGTAAGAGCGTAACAGCGGCTAATATAGCAATCAGCTTTGCAATGCTCGGTAAAAAAACCATCCTTATTGACGCCGATATGCGCTCCTCATCTCAAAGAAAGCTTTGGAAAAACAGATCGCAGGCCGGTTTGTGCGACTTCCTTGCCAAGGTTATGCCGCTTGAAATTTACTCTGTCGACGAGATTCCTTTGTCTATCGTCTTTACAGGAACTCTTCCTTATAATCCGGCCGAACTCGTTTCAACGAAAAAAATGAAGGATTTTGTCAAGGAATGTGCCGAACACTATGAATATGTTATCATCGACACCCCGTCTTTTAACGCATATGCCGATGCTCAGATAATTTCAACATATGTCGACGGAGTTATCCTTGTATCTAAATCGGGTTCTACACCAGCAAAGGATTTGAACGAAGCGATCGACACCTTGTATCATTCAAACGGAAATTTGAGCGGAATTATTATCAATAACATCAAGGAAAAAAGCTCATCTTTCTTCAGCCTTAAAAATATGAAATTTGAATATAACCGATAATTCGTTTTTGAGATATCTGAATATTAAATATTACACTGTAATTTATAATAAATGTATAAATTACAGTTGTTTTTTTATTGAAATTTATAAATTTATTAAATCAGCAAGCCCTTGACAAAAAGAATAAAAGTGATATACTAATTTACAGGTTAGATAGACTAACCGTTAAATTTTAAGCTTCAATTAGCCGGAGCTAATTGGGAATTTAAACACGGAGGTTTTGAAAATGATTGATTTTAAAAAATTGGGCATTTTTGCCGGCGGTGTACTTTTCGGGACGGCAGGCCTCAAAATTCTTTCGAGTAAGGATGCAAAAAAAGCATATACTCACACTACGGCGGCTGTACTCAGAGCCAAGGATTGTGTGATGTCAACTGCTACCAATATTAAAGAAAATGCCGAAGATATTCTCGCCGACGCTAAGGATATCAACGATCAGCGTATCGCAGAGGATGCAGAGGTTATAGAGGACGCTGAGTAATTATGAAGTGCAGTATACTTCACGAGTCAAGCGGACGCCTTCGTGTACGTATGGCTCAGAAACATATGTCTCTTTCGCAGGCCGATATTCTTGAGGCCTATCTTAAGAGAACGGACGGTGTCATTGACGTAAAGGTTCACGATTTGACCTGTGATGCCGTTATATTCTATAAGAGGAAAAGCGAGAGAGCGGATATTATTTCCGCTCTTGCTTCTTTCAGTTACGAAAAATGCAGTGACATTTCCGTTGAACACAGCTCTCGTGCGCTGAACAGAGAGTACCAGGACAAGTTGTTCTTTACTCTTGTAAGACGATGTGTAAACAGAATTGTTCTTCCGGTTTGGCTCAGGACTGTTATAACATTATTCAGATCGATTAAATACATTAAAGCCGGCTTAAGATGCATACTTAAGGGCAAAATCCAGGTTCCTGTGCTTGATATGACCGCCATTGTTGTATCATTGATCAGGGGAGATTTTGCAACAGCAGGTTCGATTATGTTCCTGCTCGGAATAGGCGATATTCTTGACGAATGGACACATAAAAAATCCGTTGCGGATCTTGCCGGTGCAATGTCGATAAATGTCGATAAGGTTTGGCTTGAATGCGGTGAGGAAAGTATTCTTGTTCCGATAAGCGAAGTTAAGGTCGGTGACAAAATCATCGTTCGCACAGGAAATATGATTCCTCTTGACGGTAAGGTGGTTTCCGGTGAGGCTCTTGTCAACCAGTCATCTATAACCGGCGAGCCGCTTCCGGTACGCAGGAGCAACGGCGGTTATGTTTTTATCGGCACCCATGTCGAGGGAGGGGAATGTGTCATTCAGGTTGAAAAGGCAACCGGAAGCGGACGATATGACAGAATTGTCCACATGATAGAAGAATCCGAGAAGTTGAAATCCGACACAGAAGATCATGCTTCGCACCTTGCAGACAAGCTTGTTCCTTACAGCCTGGGTGCAACTGCAATGATATGGCTACTGACCAGAAACGTTACCAAGGCTCTTGCCGTTTTGATGGTTGATTTTTCATGTGCATTGAAGCTTTCCATGCCCGTTACTGTTCTTTCGGCGATGAGGGAGGCGAGTGCGCATAACATTTCCGTTAAGGGCGGACGTTTCCTTGAGGCTGTTTCTCAGGCCGAAACCATTGTTTTTGATAAAACGGGTACGCTGACAAAAGCCGAGCCGAAGGTCGCCGAAGTTATCTGCTTCGGCAGAAACAAAGAGCCGGAAATGCTTAAGTTGGCTGCTTGCCTCGAAGAGCATTATCCTCATTCGATGGCAAAGGCTGTTGTTGCAGAAGCGGCATCAAGAGGACTTGATCACGAAGAAAGACATTCTAAGGTTGAGTACATTGTTGCCCACGGAATTTCAAGCAGCGTTGACGGCCAAAAGGTTATTATCGGCAGTCAGCATTTTGTATTTGAAGATGAAAAATGCGTTGTTCCCGATGGCGAGCAAGAAAAATTTGATTCTCTCAATGCTGAATTCTCACATTTATATCTGGCTGTTTCAGGAGTTTTGGCGGCTGTAATTTGCATTGAAGATCCCCTCAGAACCGAAGCGGCAGATGTAGTTTCTGGACTTAAAAAGCTTGGAATAAAGCACGTCGTAATGATGACAGGCGATAATGAAAAAACTGCTTGTGCCGTCGCTAAAGCAGTCGGTATTGATGAATATTATTCCGAGGTTCTGCCCGAGGATAAAGCCAACTTTATTCGTTCCGAGCACGAAAAAGGCCGTAAGGTTATAATGCTCGGTGACGGTGTGAATGATTCTCCGGCTCTATCGCAGGCCGATGCAGGCATTGCGATTCGTGACGGTGCTGCAATAGCAAAAGAAGTTGCCGACATTATGATCGGTTCGGATGACCTGAATTCGCTTCTTACACTTAAAGAGCTGAGCGACGCTTTAATGAGCCGGATTCATTCAAATTATCGCAAGATAATCGGATTCAACTTTATGCTTATTGTTCTCGGTGTTGCGGGAATTCTTCCGCCGGCAACGTCAGCACTCTTGCATAATGCTCTGACTCTTGAAATCAGCCTAAGAGGTATGACAAATCTTCTCAAAGAATAATACGAAATTTTAACTGCTTCCGATAAATTCGGGGGCAGTTTTTTATATCCCGACCTGTTGACCTATGCCATGATATTCGTTATAATACTATCCGAGGTGAGACAATGGCAAAATTAACATACAAAGGCAATAAATTCTTCCTGGACGGGGAGGAGTATACTATAATTTCCGGTGCCATGCATTATTTCAGAATTCCGAGAGAATACTGGCATGACCGACTTCTAAAGCTTAAGGAATGTGGATTCAACACAGTTGAAACCTATACCTGCTGGAATCTTCATGAGCCTCGAGAGGGTGTTTTTAATTTCAACGGCATGCTTGATCTTGAAGCCTATATTGACATCGCAAACGAGCTTGGATTAAACGTTATACTTCGTCCCGGCCCGTATATCTGCGCAGAGTGGGAAATGGGCGGACTTCCGGCATGGCTGCTAAACTATCCGAATATGACAATTCGCTGTAATGACGAGCTTTTTATTTCAAAGGTAGAGCGTTATTATAACGAGCTTCTCAGGCGTGTTGTTCCGAAGCTTTCAACAAACGGCGGAAACGTCATAATGATGCAAATTGAGAACGAATACGGCAGCTATGGCGACGATCATGAATATATGCAAAAAATCGCCGATATCTATAAGAAAAACGGAGTTGACTGTCTGCTTTTCACTTCAGACGGAGCAAGCTATTCTATGCTTCAGGGCGGCACTTTGCCCGAATATCCCTGCGTTGCGAATTTCGGTTCACGTCCGGAAGAGAACTTTAAGGTTCTCAACGATTTCAGACCCGATCAGCCGCTGATGTGCGGTGAATACTGGGTTGGCTGGTTTGATCATTGGTATGAAGAGCATCATGTCAGAGATCCGAAAGAGGTTGCAAAGCTTTTCAAGGATATGATTGACTGCGGTGCATCGCTCAATTTTTATATGTTTCACGGCGGAACGAATTTCGGCTACATGAACGGCGCAAATTACTATGATAAATACGAGCCGACAATCACAAGCTATGATTACAATGCGCTGCTTTCCGAGGCCGGCGACCTCACTCCGGCATATTTTGAGGTCAGAAAGATCATTGAAGAAAGATTCGGAAAGCTTCCGGAGCTAACGGTTAAAAACTCGGAAAAAGCCGCTTACGGCAAGCTTGAATTGAACGAAAGGTGCAGCATTTTCGACGCCGCAAAGCTTCTTTCTAAGCCCATTCATTCCGCTTCACCGCAGTTCATGGAGGATATCGGCCAGTATTACGGTTTCACCCTTTCTTCTACCGTTGTTGACGGTCCGAGAGACGAAGCGGAAATTATATTCGACGCTGTTCATGACAGAGCGGTTGTTTTTATTGACGGCGAATATAAAGGATATTACGAGCGCACAAGAGACGGCGAGCCTGTAAGCTTTTCACTCAAAAAGGGCGAAAACTGCCGCATAGACATACTCTGTGAAAACATGGGCAGAGTTAACTACGGACCGAAAATCATGGACAGAAAGGGCATCAAGGGCGTAAGATTCATTCTTCAGTACCATTTCGGCTGGGATATGTATCCGCTGCCGCTTGATAACATTTCGTCACTTCAATTTGAGCAAAAGAACGGAGAGGTCAATGTCGCTTCATTCCTTAAGGGTACGCTCAGAATTGATGATGAGCCGTGCGATACATTTATGCGACTTGATGGCTTTACAAAGGGCGTTGTATTCGTTAACGGCTTCAATATCGGACGCTATTTTAACCCGGCCGGGCCGCAGAAG
>CALBHM010000022.1 GCA_937892835.1 uncultured Ruminococcus sp.
CCCACTTGCTCTCCTGAAGCACCTTTCCTCCGTTGACAAAAGTTACGGTGTAAGACTTAATTGACCACTCTGCGTGAAGTGTCATATCCTCCGAAATAACAGTTGTTTTTTCAACCTTATTTCCTGCCGCATTGTACCATCCGCTGAAATCATAGCCGGCACGTGTCGGAGTCGGGAATTCAACCGTTGAATCCGTCCAGTTTGCATAGAGAATAACCGTATCTCCGTCAGTTGACGTAAGGTTTGTTACGCTTGCACCGTCCGCATATTCAACTGCACCGTTGTCTGACTTTGCCCAACCGTTGAAAGCCGCTGTTGCAGTAGCCGTCGTTGCTGTTGCACCACTGTAGTTATAATCAAAGGTTACTGTGAACTCTCTCTTGAAGCCGTTCGCTGTGAGGTTCTTTGCTTCATCGTAGGCATGTGACGAATCGGCTGTTGATCCGCTCGTTGCACCGTTTCCATTATAAGAAACAGTATAGGTTATCGGCGTCCAGTGAGCATAAAGAGTTGTGTTTGCAGTCGGGGTATACGAACCCTCGACCTTTGTTCCGCCGTTTGCAGCAGTGAACCAACCGTCAAACTTATAGCCTGTTCTGCTTGCCGACGGAAGCGAAACGCTCTTATCTGTCCACTTTGCATAGAGATTTATCGTGTCCTTATCCTTTTCGGTAAGATTCTTTACACTTGCGCCGTCTGCATATTCAACTGTGCCGTTTTCGGACTTCGCCCAGCCGTTAAAATCAGCTGTAGCTGTAGCCGTCGTTGCTGTCGAGCCGCTGTAGTTATAATCAAACGTTACGTCAAACGCACGTCTGAATCCGTTTGCCGTAAGGTTCTTAGCCTCATCATAGGTATGCGATGAGCTTGCTGTTGAACCGCTTGTTGCGCCGTTTCCGTTATATACAATAGTATAAGTAATCGGATCCCAATGAGCGTAAATATCAAAATCACGGTCAAGCGTATCACTGAAGCTCGGTGTACCCGAATTTACTTTCGTTAAACCGTCGGTAATTGCTTCTCCCTTTGCTCTGACTGTGTACCAACCGAGGAAGTTATAGCCCGTCTTGGTCGGTGTTCCGAGACCTGAATATGTTGAGTGAAGATCAACAAGCGCATCCGAGGTTGCAGTTGCATTGTTTACATAGTCCATACTTGCATGGAACTTGAAACCGTCAAACTGAACGGGAACATTCGGAGTTACATAAACCGAAACGTTAACCGTCTCGCCTGCCGAAACAGATTTGAGAGCGTGAACACTTCCGGTTCTGCTTATTGTTGTTGAGAATACCGTTGCCGAACAACCCATTGCATTACCGCCGACATAGTATGCCGAAGCGTAAACCGACTTAGTCTCAGGGTTACTTACCGAGAGAATATTGAATGTGCCCGTCGCTGTCGGAGTACCGCTGAGAGTGAACAGGTCTGACATAGTATTGTATGTTACCGTAACACCGTTCACAGTCTTTGTATATGTCGGGTAATATGTCTTTGTTACGCCGTCAAGCTTGATATCATAGGACAAGCCCTGTGCACTGTAGCCGCTCTTTGCCGTGTCTGCGATGAGGTCAGCAATGAGGTTACGGCCAACATTCTTGGTAAGAGTGTTTACCTGCCATGAGAGAACCGGGTAGTTATTGTTAATACCTGCTTTATACGCATAGGAATTACCGACCGAGCCGATTCCCGAAACCGATCTGGTTGTATTCAACGTTGAAAGGCTTGATGTGCCTGTTGATATCGTGGTTGAATTGTAACAACCATAGGTCGTTGCGGTTTTGTTGCCCGAATACTGTGTTGTAATGCCTGTTGTTGTTTTATTGTAGCTGTTGTAAAGATATACGTTGCTGTTGCACCAGCCTACAAGTCCGCCCGAGGTGTTGCCATATACGGCAGGAGCATTGTTGTAGGAATCCGCAACATAAATCGTGTTACCGTAACCGATAAGTCCGCCTGCATAAAGTCCCTTTGAGCTTGAAGCGGCGATTGTACCGTCGGTGCCGTTGCCGTTGAAGCACTTTGACATATATATCGTACTTCCGTTAAAGCGACCCATGATACCGCCGATCTGCGTGTTGCCTGCATTCTTGGCAACAAGAGTACCGTAGTTTCCGCACTGAGTAATTGTAAGGGTACTGCTTCCCGAGAATTCGCCGACAATACCGCCGACATTGTTACGGCCTGAAATCTGACCGTAGTTTATACAACCTTTGACGGTACTTGCGTCGTCCTCAATCCAGCCGACAATACCGCCGGCGATGTTATTGCCCGAAGCTGCGGTTTCCGTGATATTACCGTAGTTGATACAGTTTGTGAAATCCGAGAAGCCGTATTCCTTGCCGACAATACCGCCAATAAACGTATCGCCTGTTGACGATGATGAAACGTTGCCGTAGTTGTAGCAGTTTGTGTAAGCATGTCTAAGAGTTGTCGAACCATGGTTATACATATTACCGACAATTCCGCCTGCATCGTTACCCGTAACAACAATGTTACCCTTGTTGATACAGTCGGTCATAACAACCTTGCCCGGATCGTCAGTATTACCCATATAGCCGAGTATTCCGCCCGTTGCAGCTGCACCATAAATCGTACCTGTATTCACGAGGTTTTTAAAAGTCCATGTAGGATTGTTTGCCTGTGACTCAATCGTTGAAAGTATTCCGCCAACATTGTTGTTTCCGTTACCTGTAACCGAACCTGTATTAAGACAGTTCGTAATCTCACAGCCGTCGTCCTCAATCCATGCGCAAAGACCTGCCGTATACTGTGCACCGCTGATATTGCCTGTGTTGACGCAGTTGTTCATCATAGTTTTGCCCTTTGCATAACCTATGATACCGCCAATATATCTATTTGATGCTGAGGTGATATTAACTGTATTTTTACAGTTATTGAATGTGATATTGCTGTCGTTGTAGCTTTGACCGACAATGCCGCCAATGTACCATGTTTTGCCCGTTATCGTGCCATTGTTGAAACAATTTTCAAACTTAGAACTGTTGATGCCTTCTATTCTACCGACAATACCGCCGATAAAATCATCGCTTGAAGTAACAGAGCGTTCGTTGGAGCAGTTTGTAACCGTCAAGGTGTTGCCCGCGGCCTTTCCGATGATTCCGCCGACCATTTGTTTACCCGAAACTGAGCCTGTATTCTTACAGTTTGAAATATTAAATACTGTACTGCCTCCTGAATTACCGATCAATCCGCCGGTATAGTTTGTCGCAACAATCTTACCGTTAAAAGTACAATCTGAAATATTCGCTTCGGCATTTTCGATATAGCCGATTAATCCGCCACTGGTTTCACCGCTGTAAACGGTAGCATTCATTATAACATTTTTAATTGTGGTCTTGCCCGATGTCCAGCCGATAAGTCCACCGTGATCAGAGTCGCCCGAACCGTCCTTATAAACAACGGTTGACGCATCAACGCTTACTGCCGGTGTATCGTTTTGGATAACGACCTCGGCTACCGACTTTCCTACGAATCCGCCGTCTCTTACACCCCAATTGTTATACTGAATTTTTGAATTTTCTACCTTACAGTTTGAGAAAGTTGTCTTCTTCTCAATATATCCTACAAGACCGCCAACTTCTCTGGCTGATTTTGCGCCGTCGTTACTGCCGTTATTGAGTTCAGCTCCTGAAACTGTAACATTGCTGATGTTTACCGTGCTAAACATGCTGTTGCTATCGGATGAAATTTTTCCGATAAGTGCTCCACCACCGTAAGCAACTTTGCTTCTCTGATTGTATGTATAAACATGAGGATTGAGAACGGTAAGATTTTTGATTTCACCGCCGCTCATTTTTCTTATAAGACCAAAACAGCCAATAGTAAAGTTTCTCTTAGCGTCATAGTGATAACGGAAATTCGAAATGCAGTGACCGTTTCCGTCAAGCACACCGTACCAAGCCGTAACACCCTCATCATAAAAGCCGTCACTGTATGTAATGCTTTCGAGATCAGTCTGCGACTTCTGCAAGAAGACATCACAGTTCAAGGTAACCGTGTAACCCTGAAATTCACCGTTTCCTGCATTAGAATTATTGTTAATACTGTTCAAAAAATACGCAAAGCCGTCAGACGTATTGACAACGGCTGTTTTTGCCGAAGTGTTGATAGTCAGACCCGCCTTGTTGCCGCTTGTGCTCGTCGCATAGGTTGTGAAGTTCCATGCCGACGCCTTCGGTAGAAGCTCCGAAAGCACACTCGGTTCAAAGATGAAGAATGTCGTGAACATCATGACAAGGCACAATGCCACACTGATGAATTTTCGTCCGTAACGGGCGAAGGACCGATTGATTTTCATGTTTTTCACCTCATAAAAAATTCAAATCAATTTTCACTTTCAAAATCCTGTTTTGAAATTTATTTTCGGGATGCACAACAATCCCATTTTGTTGTATATTATAACACTTCTATATTCTTTATTCAACTGATTTTTGATTTATAATTCCGTCAAAACATAGATTTTTTCTTGTTTTTGCCATTTGCTTTGTTCATTATAACGAAACGGCGACCCACCAAAAGTGAGCCGCCGTTTCTATTCAGCAAAGAGTTTATATAATAAGCGGAAGGGGTTGGTAACCGCTATATATAACAAATATTATAAATCTCCGAAAGCGCAGGCGCACCGTCCGCTTTTTCTCAAGGAAGAGGAACACACAAAAACGAAGTGCGGCGTTTTTGTGACAGTGAGATCGGCAGGCATTGAGCATGCCTACGCTTTTAGTAACCGATATTATCAATTACCTGTCGGAGATGTACTGTCAAACCAAAGCTTCGCCGAGTGCTTTGCAATCGTCGAGAGCATCGTCATCGGGAGCGTCGTTGCAAATTACGAAATCGCATGCCATAACAGCACCGTCGTCCTTGCAGGTCTCCTCCCAGTTGCGCATCCATTCGCCATCGCCCCAGCCATATGAGCCGAACAATGCGATTTTCTTGCCGCTGAGTTTGGACTCGCAATCGTTGAACATCGGTTCAAACTCGCTGTCCTCCAGCTGCTCTGCACCCATTGACGGGCATCCGAATGCAACTGCGTCAAAATCGTCCATCATGGAGCCGCTGAACTCGGAAGCTGTGAATACAGAAACATCTGCACCCTTTTCCTTTGCGCCGTCGGCAACAGCACCGGCCATTGTCTCTGTATTTCCTGTGCCGCTCCAATATACTACTGCTATCTTACTCATTTGTCATCAAACCTTTCTTATATTTATGCTGCAACAGTGAGCTTATCAAGACTTCTGCCTTTTTTAAAAAGCTCGCAATAAATCGCAGTACATTTCTTATATCTTGCAAAAAGCTTTCTCGCTGCCGTTTCGTCGCCGTAAACCTTCCAGCAGCCTCTGCATTTACAGCCGCAGGCTTTGTTTTCTATAAAACCCTTTACATCCTCCGGCGGATATCCGAGGAACAAACCTATCTCATGGGGAAACTCTTCGTTTTGTCTTAATCGCTTCATAAGCTCGCTTACACAGCGTTCCGGAGTTTTCCCTCCGTAGCCAAAAGAGTTGAGCATATCCTCCGCCAAGCTCTCGCTCAAATCCTTTGAAAGCTTTGACGGACGGTAAGCATAAATCAATGCACGGCCGTTATCGAAACGCATCGGCATGATTCGCAAGCCTTTCGGAGAAAGAGCCTTGTTCCAATCACGCACACAGGATCTCAGCTCATCTGCGTTCTCAAAATTCACGGAGAACAGATTGCCGGTTTTAATTCCGGCAAGCGTCGGTGAACAATGCTTAACCAGTAATTCTTCTGACATTGTACCGCCTCCGTTCATTCAGTTAGCATATGCTAACTTGCAAATATTTTTTAAAGCAATCCGTGCATATTTATCATGCGGCATTGCCTTTCTTCGTACATTATTCTACACACAAGAGGGAGCCTTTTCCGCTCCAAAAGGATAGAAAAAAGCTCCAAACAGACATTTTTATTTTTTATTCTCCGTTCTGTACTCGCTCGGCGTCATTCCCTTAACCTCACGGAATGCTCTTGCAAATTTGCTGCTGTTGTCATAGCCATGCTCGCCGGCAATATCCATAACAGTTCTGTCCGTATACTCGAGCATATATGCCGCCGATTCCATTTTTATCGCACGGGTGTAGGCGTAGAGTGAAACGCCGTAAACTCCCTTGAAAATATTCTTTATATGCGTTCCCGAAACATGAAAGTGTCTGGAAATCTGCTCAAGAGTGACACGCTTATCCATGTTTTCGGTCAGATATTCGCTCACCTGCTTTGCAAGAGAGACCTGCGAAGCGGAATAAACACTGTTTTCGATTTCATCCTTGCCCGTATCAAGCACACTGAGAAACAGAAAAAGTTCCAGCACTTTTATTTTGAAATATCCTTTTTTTATTTCCTCTGGTACAGAGTAAAGCTCCGAAAAAATATGTTCAACCGACGGATTAGATCGGGCAATAAAACAGCTTTTCTCTCCGCAAAATTTTTCGGCAATCATTTGCGGCCTGACATTTACATCGTCAAGCAAACAGGAAAGACAACCCGGTGCACGGTCGACATCAATCCGTACCGTTATTCCATGATAGTGACTGAGAGGAAAATACGTTGCCGGAGATTTTTCCTCTGCACGGCCGATAACGAGATCACCGGGGGCAACATAGCAGAATTCATCACGATAATGACATTCCATTCTTCCCTCACGACAATGATTGATTTCTATTATATTTCCCCGTGACGCTTTCGTTTCAACACTCATTGTGTGTGCGTCATTATAAATCAGCTCGATTCCACAAAAAACGGTATACGTCGTTGTACAAAAACGTCCGTCTTTTTCAGAAATTTCATTCACAAATCCGTATTTGTCTCCATCGTCGGTCATTTTTATTTTACATTCATTTTTACAGTTTTTTTCTAACATTTTCTTCTCCGAAACCAAATAAAAATCAATTAGAATTATAGCAATGCGTTACATATATGTCAACCCGAAAAGGTCACCGACCTAAGCCGATGACCTTAAGGTTAAAAAGCAAAATTGAAATTGCCCGTAGCTACATTTGCGGCGAAAATTATTATCTGACCGAGAGGTGTTCCGAAATATTCGATGAGATAATCTCTGTCAATGCCCGGAACGAGGAGTGCAAGCTCAGAAGTGCTCGCCATGCCGATTTCACAGAGCTTCGCCTGAACCGCTTTTGCAAGCTCGATATTGCCCTGTGCGTTGGGATGAATGGTGTCGGTTGAAATACAGTCACGGCGGCCGTCAAAGACCTCGCTTGTATCAACGACATAGATATTCTGCGGCTTTTCTTCAACGTATTTTATTATTGCGTCGTTAATTCTCTTAGCTGCCTGCTTATATGGCTTTCTTGCAAAATCAAATGTCCATGATGTGTAAAGAAGCTGAACAAGAATTTTTGCATTCGGATTTATCTCGTGAATTCTATCCATGCTCTTTGAAAAATTCTCATAAAATGTTTCGCCGATTTTATCAAACTTTGAGTAGTCGTTAAAAATAATTCCTTCGGCAATGAGCAACGCAGCATGGTCGAGCAGAAAATCATTTCCGCCGATTGAAACGCTGATAATGTCGGCCCATTTAACGTCGTTGATATATTCCTCATCATTCGTCAGGTGATTGACAAGTCCGACGCTGTTTCTGCCCATAATCGCATCGTTTTTATAATTATATCCGTTGGTGTCGGCAATAATTTTTCCGTAGGAAGCCTCATCGGGATTTGTAATTCCGAAACCCTCGGCTATTGAATC
>CALBHM010000023.1 GCA_937892835.1 uncultured Ruminococcus sp.
ATCGGGCGATAGGTATTATAAAGATGATTCATGGAACGGAAAAATTCTCGATAACCTCGTACTGAATGATAAAGAAATTAAAATCTTGTCAGGATCCGATGTGGTCTTTGTTCATTTCTGGGCTTCGTGTTTTTCGCAGGTAATTGAACTGAAAAAAGCACTTGGATTTAAGCTTGCAGTAGATTTTGATGTATACAGAGATTTTTCGGATATGGAACGATATGCTCCGTATGTTGATTTCTTTATGATAAGCGGCTCGGAAGAACTTCTGCCAAAGTTTAAAGAATTATCGAATAAATACCATTGCCTGTTCAATGTGTCACTTGCAGAACGTGGAAGCGTTACATACTTTAATGGACAGGAATTCAGAGTGCAGGCTGTGAAAGTTGAAAACATAATTGACACGACAGGCTGCGGCGACAGCTATCACGCCGGATTTGTCTGCTCATATGTGCTCGGAAACAATATTGAAAAGGCTATGAATGTCGGCTCGAAAATCGCTGCAGAAACCTTGCAACATTATGGCGGATTCTGAATAAGCAGAAACACAACTTCCCATTTATCGAGCAGTTCATAATCACAGCACTTTAACTGGTGCTGTGATTTTTTCTGCCATAAAGCCTATACAATGTCACCTGCCTGCAAATCTCCAAAACCAATGCAACAATAAAAAGCTCAATCATACTCTCCACCTCAATCCAATCTTGCCAGCTGATTATACTCCTCAATTTTCCAGCGTTTCAGCCAATCCCATAAGCAAACCTTCATGTATGCAGCCTTGTTGCGAATGCTGCTGTCCATTTTTTCTCTCAGTATTTTCTCCCATTCGTACTGAAAGCTGAGAATAAAATCATAAAGCAAATTTTCACGGATAAGACTGTTCAGAGTATCAAGCACTTCCGTGTAACGAACGCTCTGCCCGTTGAATCTGAAACTGTCAGCCATAATAAACTCAGTCAGCATTTTTAGCGTTATGTCTATGAAATTCTTGTTTGGCATCGACTTCATATCATCGTCAAAGGCATAATTGCTGTATGCCGAGAGATACTGCAAAGCCGTCAGAACATAGCTGCTGTCACTTCGGAATGATTCGGGAATGTGCAAAGCTTTCGTCCTGCGTTCTTCCTCGTCAATGTATATCAGATTCATTTCGGAAGTCGGGTCACGGGTGTAAATATAATGCCAGTTGTCAAGGCCAAGCCCCATAGCCGAGAGAATTTCAAGGAAAGACAATTTGCTTTCCGTTTTCATTCCGTCATTCATCTCCCTGACAGTCGCAAATTTTTCTTCGTGCGCATGCAGAGAAAATGAAAGATTTGAAAAAAAATTACTTTGATTTTTATTATCTTTAGTTTTACCCCGTACTTCGCCTGACCTTGTTCCCCCATAGTCAGTGGAACAAGCATTTTCGGTAGAAAAAGAGCCGCTGTTACCAATGAACCGAACGGAATCGGTATCATCAACGCCTGAAACGGAATTCAGGTTCGTTACAGCCTTAGACCTTTCATCGTCGGGAACGCTCTGAACGGAATCAAAAGCTGTTACCTCTATAAGACGATGCTTTCTGTTGTATCTGCGCTTCTTTCTCTTTTCAAGCTCTTCATCATACTTCAGCGCAATAGCTTCCTGAGCCTCTTCACCCGACCTCAACAGAGATGCAAGTTTATCTGCATCGGGAATTATCCTGAAATATCTTTTGGCAGGCAAACCTTTAAGCTCCGATTCTATAAGACCGTGCTTGATGAGGTGACGTACAGCGGTTTTCTGTGCATTTTCCGCATAACCGCTGCTAAGATGAAGATCTTTTACGGTCGAATAAAACCAGCCGCCCTCTGTGAGCTTGCCGAGATTGTTGTAATAAACGTGTTTGGCAATAAGGCAGTTATATATCTCTGCTTCGGCATTTCCAATAGCGAAAGACAGCAACCTGTTCCTTGAAACCGTATTGGTGGGATTCAGAACTTCAAGTAATGGTGTTATGAGGTATTGCATTCATATCACCTGTCTTTCCCGCAAGCATTCCGAAAGGTCAGTCTTGTTGATGAGCATAACAGTTTCACTTCTTGCGGCCGAAGCCATTGACGGAGAACACAGACATTCGGACTGAATATCCGATATAGACATATCCATAACATACGCTTTCATCATTTTACCGATAGTTTTCCCATCAATACTGCTTCCGTATGCCCTGAGATCATCAACGCAATCGGTGAATATTACTCCAAACAAAGTTTTGCTTGCATCATAAATATCATCACGCCGAGCAACACTCTTGGGAATATATATGGTATTATCACTGAGTATTTTAAGAATATCATCTATTATATAATTTTCCATATTAGGACGGTTAATATAATCTGTAGCCATTTTTAGTCTCCTTTTTCGGAGCAACAAAAAAGCCTCCGTACGCATACAAAATGTACGCATACGGAGGCTTGACCTTCCATACTTCAAATAAATACAATAAAACTGTATAAAACGACACTAACCATCGTTCAAAGGAAGAGATTCACAAATATCACTCTCTATACCTTTTCTCGATGGTTAGTGCTTAGAATTGCTTGGCTCCCCTCTGCGGACGAAGCACAATCCGCAGGGGGTGAGTTTATTTCTGAAAGCGGGATATCAACGCTTTTGCCGTCCTTGTCCTTGAAGATCACCGTGAGTTTATCATCATAGACATAGACCTTTGATATCATTATTTCCGCTATGGCTTTCTTGCCCTCGGTGGTATTGATATCAGTCGCAAGGATATCGTCTATAAACACCTTTATCTGTTCCACAGAGGGAACGTTATCACACATTGCCTTTGATACCCTCAGAGTGGACTGTAGCTGCTGCTTTCGCTCGTCGAGCTCGTTTATGCGGTCATACAGTATCTGATTACCGCCTGTCTTGGCTATGGCTTCAACGATGTTCTCGGCTTGCTTGATGCAGTCGGCAAGTTCTTTTTCCAAAGATGCAGGATCGTGCTCGAGGGAAAGCTCCTGCAAATAGAGCTGATGAATGGTCCTTGCTGTCTCTTCCTTGTCCATCTGCTCAAAGGCTGCTCTTGCGGCTCTGCATACCTCGTCTTCGATGATATACTTGTTCTCATTCTTCTTATGACAACCCGACTTCTTCTGAACGCCATTGCAGCGGTAATAATAATGCTTTTCGCCGTTTCTGCCCTTGCCTGAGAGACCGCTCATAGGTTCGCCGCAATATCCGCAGTACAATTTGCCCGACAAATAATAATCGGCTTTGGCGGTGTTCTTGGCGGCTCTCTTGCGGTTTATAATCAGCTTTTCTCTCACAGCCTCAAAGACTTCATTGGGTATCATCTGCGGTATTCCTCCCTCGATAACAATGTCATCATATTTGTATATTCCGATGTATTTTTCATTCGACAGCATATTGTAAAAACTGTTGACCGTGAACGGGTGTCCTCGGCGGTTGCGGTAGCCGTGGGCGTTCAGATATTCGGCTATATCTGTTAACTTCTCCCCTGCCGCATATTTCGAGAAAACCGTTTCGGGGATAATGCGGGTATCTTCGTCAATGACCAGCTTCTTGTCAACGACCTTGTAGCCTAACGGAATATGCCCCGTGGTCTGAGCCTTCATTGCCGACTGCCGCATTCCCCGGATAGTTTTTTCTCTGAGGTCGGCGCTGTAGTATTCGTTTATGGCTTCGATGATGTGGGTCATCATCTGACCCGATGCGTCATCGCCGAAGGATTCCATTACGGACAGCAAACGCACGCCGTTCCTGCTCAGAGCCTGCCTGTTTATGGCACTGTCAATAGTATTTCGGGCGAAGCGGTCGAGCTTCCACACAAGGACGTTATCCCACTTGTGCAGAGCACTGTCCTTTATCATCTGCTGAAATGCAGGGCGGTCATCGTTCTTGCCCGTCATTGCACGGTCTATGTATTCGTGAACAACGGTTATACCGTGCTGTTTGGCGTAGTTGTAGCAGTCGTATAGCTGCCCTTCAATGGACTGCTCTGTCTGCTTGTCCGAAGAATATCGGGCGTATATTACGGCAGTTTTCATTTAACTCCTCCTTGACTTTTCTTGGAGGATATGGTATAATTGCATTACACGAATGGCGAATGTATACCACATTCTCCTGCGCTCCGAGAGATGTTCCCGCATCTTTTGGAGCGTTTTTTTATTCACCTCTTGATATGTAATAAAATATATGGTATAATATAAATATACATATATCAATATTACAAGTTTTGAAAGGGTGGGTAATATGTACGGAGAAACCGATATTTTAACTGACAAAGGCAACAAGGCATTTGCAGCATCAAAGCTTGATATGGCTATCCCGTTAGCTCAGAGCGGAGAGCTGGGCGAGATAATGAAAAAAATAAATGAGCTTACTCAGGAGCTGTCCGAGCTCACTCAGAAAGCAAATCATATCTATGCACACGGATATGTCAGCATTTCTATCGACTCCGTTAGTACTGATCCCTGATCTCTTGCTTTTGCTGTGCAACGCCAACAATTGTATTCAGCATTTCCTCTTCTTCGTGTCTCTGAATGTACCAATGCTGCATAAAAAATTCAATGAGTGAGATCATAAGCTGAGCCTCGTTGTGCTCGATGTCAACAATCAAATTTATGTCTCTTTCAGGGTGTGCTCCGATATTGCCAATTTTGCGCAATGCATCGAGCGCATCCTTTTGGCTTTTTGACAAACCCGCTGTTTCCGAAACGGAGTTTATTTCATCAGCCAATCTGTTCTTGGTAATTCCAAAAAAGTCTCTTATCATTCCCTGCAAACATCTTCTTGACAATGTTGCAGAAGCTTTGGGGCTTAAATCAGCAATTAAACAAGCTTCTTCATAATCCTGACGTATTTGCTTGGGAATGTATTCGGGATATGTTTTCCCCTTGCATTGTGGATAAATAGGAATACAGCTTTCAGAAAAGGGGCGATATGCTGTAATAGATGTTTTTTGACATTGGGGACAAGTAATATATTCGAGAACAATAAAATTTTCGTTTGCATCACTTGTATAATGCTCTTCAATGTATCGTGAAACTTCATGCTGACTCATACCATTTAAACAATAGTCACGTTTTGCTATTGAATCTATATTTGGCAAAAAGTGATGACAAAACACACATTCAAATGATTTTCGGCTTGTAAGCTTTTTAAACAAATCATTTTCTGTCATTTCTCTCCTCCTCTCTCCCCGTTCGGTATCGGACGGGGAAATTTCGCTTTACAGAACGTATTCGCTGATTATTCTGCCAATAAGTGAAACCTTGCTGTCCGCCGAAAATTCAAATCGGACTTTTCCAAGACCACTGAACCAGATTTCAAGCTCGCTGTCAAGGTCGATAACGCCTGCTGTCTCAATGGAAAATGCCTGTATTTTGGAATATGGGAGAGAGCTGATGTCCTTTTTCTTTCCTGTTATGCCCTGAACATTGATAGCAAGAATGCGTTTGTTTGTAAAAACAACGCCGTCTCTTATAGTCTGATAGGAGCAGATGATCTGCTCACCATCAACAAAAATTGGTGCTATAAGCTTTTCAAAAGCATCGTTTGACACACTCTTAAGCTTAAATACTGCTGAATTCTGAAAATCAATCATTTTTTTTAGTCCTCCTAATATTTTATCGCTCTTCACGAACGATCGTATAACTTATTTATATCTTCCGCAGCCTTTGCAGATAGTCGATGTGCTGCTGTTTACTGTATCGCAATCAGGGCAAGTCCAAGTGCTTCCGATGTTCTTTACTGTCGGAGCCGAAGCCTGCTTACTGGGAACAGAAGGCTCGGAAGGCTTTTTTGTAGCAATTTGCTTAAGGCTGTAATTGATTTCTTCAAGGTTTTCAAGGACTGCTCCAAGAGCTTCGAGCAGGAAGAACAGAATAACGCCGCTGATTATAACGTTAATTCCCGTGCCGATAAGAAGCACAGTTCCTGTAAGAACTAAACCAATTATCACTGCCAGGATAAGTATAAGAACTGCAAGTGTTTTTACTGTATGTGATTTCATATTTATTTCCCCCTATTTTATTGAGTTAACCACATTATACAACATTTATTTGCCTTTGTGTGAAATTAAAACAAATTGTTATATTTTATTTTGCCGTATTACCTACGTTATACTTTATCATAAAAATTTACCTTTGTCAAGATTTTTTCGTATTATTGTATTGACAATTAGAAAATATCTGACTATAATATAATTATGACTTATGTCATAATATTTTTGAAAGGGTGTTTTTTATGAGATTAACTATCCCACGCTCCGCAGATTATTCGTTATACCACACCATAGCAAGACTTAAGAATGTAAGTGAACGGGAAGGTATTACAGTCGAACAGCTTAAACCATTTATTGACGAATTATCCGATTTGGTATGTGAAGAAGCAACTCTGGACTTTGAATCAATAAGCCTTGGCTTTATGCCACCAAGTAAAAACTTTGATGAAATGGGTAAAAAACCATTCTACAAAATTGTAAACTTAGAGGGTGACACCATTATGGGTAAAAGCGGTATGTTCTGAATCTCTTTTCTTTGCTCTTTTCATATATTCCTTAAGCCAAACGTATTTTTCTCTTACTCCCGGATTCTTTTACGTCCTTTATCAAGCGTGTCAAGCTGACTGAACAAGTCAATACACTTCTGCTCCTCTTCGGAAAGTTCCGAGGAGGATTTTTTATTCTTCCAATAGAGCCGCTACTTTTGCTTTAGGTTTTGGTGTTTTGCTGTTAAGTCCGTCAATATGTTCAAATAGCTCAGGCTTTATAGGTGACCACAATGGGTCTAAAATAAAATCAATTCCTTCACGTCTTGCCAGTTTTGCAGCAGGAACAAAGTCACTGTCGCCCGCAATAAGTACAATCTGATTTGCCTGTTTTTTAAAGGCAATTGATGAAATATCAAGACCTATTTTCATATCGACACCTTTTTGAACAATTGTTAGTGTTAAATCTGATTGTGTCAAGCTTTCCAATGAACGTTTCCCCGAGCACAACTCTTTAAGTGTTTCATACTTTAGCATATAATTTATCTGTCCGTCAGAAAGCCGCCCCAAACGTAATGCAACCTTCCTCTTTTTCTTTAATTCATTCTGAAATGATGTTGACCATTTGTATATATCACTTTTTTCAAGGTTATCTGATTTTTGTGTAACAGGATTGAATACTGTTTTGGTTGCCGGAGGACAGTCATAGTAAAATATCCTATAAAGTTCATTATTTCTGTGACCGTCTTTAAGATGTCGGTGACAATATTCAATTAATTCATTCGCACGATCTTCAGGAGTTTTTTCGCCCCACAAAGCTTTGGCTCGTTTTAAATAGAATCCACCATCAACAAGTATAGCTGTCATTTTTTACTCTCCTTAATATAATAAAATAAAAAGCTCTTGGATTCGAAAAGCCCCTTATGTTGGGGTATCTACTACCAAGAGCGTATAAACTGTAACCAATTTTGTTACACTCTTAGTATATAATAAATAGACGAATAAATCAACAGAAATTCAAAAGTTTTGTATTGTTGCACAAAAAAATATTACCTTAGTTATACAATATGCAGCAATGCATTATAAACTTATTTAAGTCTCCAAAACATTCTTATGCATTTTCTTTCATTTCAGGCGTGTACTGTTCAGCGGTTGCTTGCATACGTCCGATGTACTTCATCTGATCGTCACGGGTCAGTTCTCTGAAAACAGATAAGCATTCCTGCTCCTCTTCGGAAAGCTCCGAGAAGGAGTTT
>CALBHM010000024.1 GCA_937892835.1 uncultured Ruminococcus sp.
CAGTGTATGATGATTGTTGACAACGGAAAAATCAAACAGAATTCTATCCGAATACGGAGAAGTCTCCAACATTTCCGATATCGCACGAAGCTCAGCCAAACTCTCCCCGGAGCAAATCTTTTCAATTTGTGAGAGAACCGTATTCCTTTCGCCGCTCGCCGAAATAATCGCCGAAAGCGTCTGCGATTTATCATCTTCAACGCCGTATTCCTTGCAAAGCTTAACAAGGTCATGACTGTTTTTTTCTTCAATCAGCTTGATTGCCTTCTCGGCAAATCCGGCATCATCGCAAATATCGGCAAGTATCTTTTGCAAAAATCCAAGATGAGAAACATTCAGAACAAAGCTGTCGGAAATCAGAGCAAGTGTTTCTGCGGCAAGGCTGATAACCTCATAAATATCGTAAAAATCAAGGTCACCTATACATTCAAGACCCGCTTGCATAATCTCCTTATAGCGATGAGTGTTCTTAGAAATTCGATAAACATTCTCGTTATAGAAAACCTTTTTCTTCTCGTTCGGTGCATCGTCGCTGTTCTTTATAATAGAAAGCGTAACGTCGGGCTTCAGAGCCATGAGCTTTCCGTTTGTGTCGTTAAAGGTGATTACCCTGTCGCTGACAAGGAAGTCCTTATTTCTTACATAAAGGTCATATTCCTCAAATTTGCTCATTTTAAACGGAGCATAGCCGTATTTACGATAAAGCGAACGGAGGTTAAATATTGCCCGTTCCTCGCTTTTCAAAAGTTTTTCGTCAATCATCTTTTTCGCCCTCTTGCAATCTTTCGATAATCATTTTGTATCCTCCGTTGCCGTATTCAATGCAACGGCTTATGCGGCTGATAGTCGCCGTGCTGACGCCTGTTTTCTGCGAAATCTGTGCGTAGCTCATGCCTTGGCTCAAAAGCTTGGCGACCGAAAGTCTTTGTGACATTTCAAGCAGTTCCTTAATCGTACAAATATCCTCAAGAAAAGCATAGCACTCATCTCGGTTTTTTAAAGAAAGAAGAGCTTCACAAAGCTCATCCGTTGAATCATTATGCCAATTACACATCTGTCTCCCTCGCTTTAGCGTGTTACTATGCTAACATAATAGCACGCTAATACATGAAAGTCAAGGAGTTTTCGGTTATTTATCCTGTTAATTTTAAAAAGCAGACGATTTCATCAACCGCCTGCTTTGCTTATTATAATTTATTTACCGCTGTCGCCGTAGTTGGAAAGAACTCTGGCGCTGGGGTCGTTTACGTTGCAGCCCTCCCAGGATTTGTTCGGCATCCAGAAATCGGGTACCATACGAGCCTGGCCGGGATAAAATTCTTCAAAGATTTCACGATACAGAAGGCTTTCTTTGGTGAACGGCTGTGCAAAATCGTATTTCGCACGCAGTTTTTCGTACTCTTCATCACTGTAAAGCCCTTCTGCATATTCTTTCAGGTCATCTACCATGCTGTGGCCTACCGCATCACTGAAGGCTGCCTTTTCTCTCCAGAGAATGTCCTCCGGCAGAATGGCATCCTTTTCAAAAGCCTTTCTCAACAGGTATTTTCCTTTTCCGTATGTATTCATCTTCTTTACCGGGTCGATTGCCATAACAAATCTGGCAAAGTCCAAATCACCGAAGGGAACACGCGCCTCTAAGCTGTTGGCAGCCAGACATCTGTCCGCACGCAGCACATCGTAGAAGTAAAGCTCACGCAGTCTCTTTTCCGCTTCCTTCTGGAACTCCTGGGCGTTGGGAGCAAAGTCCGTATATTTATAACCGAACAGTTCGTCGGAAATTTCACCGGTGAGGAGCACCTTGATGAC